>DASQJL010000077.1 GCA_035631035.1 Candidatus Binatia bacterium
CTCCGCGAAGTGCTCGAGGGTTAGCTCCGTTCTCTACTTCGGCGTTTGCTTCGATTCCGGCAGGTGCCCCACGTCGCTGTACATCGTGGGGCGAACGGATCCGTCCGGCCGGATGGCGATGATGGTGAGCGAGGCGTGCCCGATGTGGAGGTTGGCCCAGGCTTTCGGGTCGACGCCGAGGGCGCGCAGAAACGTCCACCGAATGATGTTGCCGTGGCAGACCAGCACGTCATGGGTATCCTGATCGGGCGTGGGAGCGAAGTAGCGCTGCCACTGGACGACGCGCATGGAATCGCAAAGGGCGACGTCCTCGGGCTTCTCGCCCGCCATGACGCGAGCGTCGGTGCTGGTGGGCGTGCACTCGTTGAGCGCCGCGTCGCGGGTCGGCTTCATGTGCATGGGCACGGCCATATCGTCCGCCGTCTGGACCGCCCGCAACAATCCACTGCTCACCAACCGATGGAATCGTACGGGAAGGGCGGCGAGGCGCGCGCCGATGAGCTTGGCCTGCTCGTGGCCCAGGGCGTTCAGGCCATTCCCCAGGCTGTCGTTGGTGACGCTGGGGTCCGGGTCGTAGACGCCATGCCGTACCAGGTAGACGTAATGAACGCCCGTCCTGGCGCGGGGGGCGGATGTACGGGCCGGGTCGCCCGGGGGTTGAGCCCGGGCGGAAGCGGCCATGCCCAGAAGAAGAGCGCAACCCAGCAGGAATGCGGTTCGGTTCGCAGCACGGACCCCGTTCATGGTCTTCTTCACGCCAGGTGCTTCTTGAAGAACTCGATCGTCCGCGACCAGGCCACCTTCGCCGCCTCGGCGTCGTAGCGCGGCGTGGTGTCGTTGTTGAAGCCATGCTGCGTGCCCGGGTAGAAGAAGACTTCGTACTTCTTCTTGTTCTCCTTGAGCGCCGCCTCGTATGCGGGCCAGCCCGCGTTGACGCGCTCGTCGGTCTCCGCGTAGTGGAGGAGCAGCGGAGCCTGGATCTTCGGCACGTCGGCGGCCGGCGGTTGGGTGCCGTAGAAGGGAACGCCCGCCTTCAGCTCCGGCATGCGCGTCGCGAGGTAGTTCACGATGCCGCCACCGTAGCAGAAGCCGACCGCACCGATCTTCCCGGTGCAGTCGGGGCGCCCGCGCAGCACGTTCGCCGCGGCCACGAAGTCCTCGCGCGCCTTGGCCTGGTCGAGCTTCGCGAACAGCTCTCGCGCCTTGTCCTCGTCCCCCGGATAGCCGCCGAGCGGCGTCAGCGCGTCCGGCGCGAACGCCATGAAGTTCTCCAGCGCGAGCCGCCGGGTGATGTCCTCGATATGCGGGTTCAAGCCGCGGTTTTCGTGAAAGACGAGGATTCCGGGCAGCTTCTTGTCCTTCGCGCTCGCGGGACGCGCCAGGTAGCCCTTCATCGTTCCGTTGCCCCGGGGCGAGTCGTACTCGAGCGTCTGCGTGACCAGGCGCTTGTCGTCGGGGGTCACCTGCTGCCCCTCGGCGAACTTCGGCGACAGCTCGTCGAGCAGCATCGCCGCGGTCACGCCCCCCACCGCGAACCTGGCGGCGCCGATCAGGAAGCCGCGGCGATCGATCCCGCCGTGGACGTACTTGTCGAAGAGATCCAGCAGCCCCTGCGGATAGTCACTCGCATGCTTCCGTTCCATCGCTCCTCCGGCTCACGCTTGGCCGCAGCTTGGGATGAAGTCAGAGCCTCAACGATACCACCTCGGACTCCACCCAACCCTGTTCCTGGCAGCCGTCGTCCGTCCGGTGTACCGTGGAAGGTTGCGCGAGGTGGCAGTGTGCTTCCTCGCCCAGGGAAAGGGTGAAGTCTATGGATAGGAGACGAATGCTGATCATGGCCGCGCTTCTGATGCCCCTCCTCGCGACCGGCGTCCCGCCCGCCGCCAGGGCGGCGGACGTCGGGATCTCGATACGCATCGGAGATCGGTATCAGGGCTCGGAGCTCCGCTTCACGAATCGGCCCCGCCTGGTCGTCATCCCGCGGACGAACGTCTACTACGTCCAGAACTACGATGTGGATGTCTACCGCTACGGGCGCTTCTACTACGCCTACGACCGAGGCCGCTGGTGGCGCGCGACCAGCTACCGCGGACCCTGGTACTACATTCGCGGGCGTGCGGTGCCGAGGCAGATCTTCATCATTCCGGCTGACTACCGCAGAAACTGGCGGGGCGATTACGGCGAGTGGCGCGAACGGGACTACGACCAGAACTGGGAGCAGTCCTGGGGTCATCGCGAACGCGGGCGTGACGTGAATCGCGCCCAGGACGAAAACCGCGGCCATGACATGGGTCGCGGCGAGGAAATGAATCGGGGCAGGGAGACGGATCGCTCTGCCAACCCCGGAGACCAGGGCAACCAGAAGGACAAGGGTAAGAGGGGGAACGACAAGGGCGGCAACAAGGGCAACCGAGGACACTGAGCTCAGGGCGCCGCGCTCGCACGGGCGGCGCCACCGCTTCGCTCTCGAGCGGAGCCGGCCGAATGCGCCTCTAGCCCCGATGGAGCGCTTCGTCCTCCGCCGAGGGACCTCGAGTCGCGCGGTCGATCTGCCGGATCGCGCCCATGTGGTAGGCGAGGTGCACGACGCTGCCGGCCATCCACCCGGCCTCGACCTCGCTCAGGTCGCGCGGCGTGCTGAGGGCCTCCGCCCATCGGGTCGCCTCGCGGCGGAGATCATCCCTGAGCGTTCTCCATTCGGCATCCGACACGACGGTCTTCCGCCAGCTGGCGGTCCAGTCCATTTCGGGCCACGGCGGGGAGAGGCCGTCCGCCCATCGGTTGAGCAGCGACAGGCCGTAGCGAAGATGGTCCACGTGGGAGGCGATCGACGGTCCACCGCCGTGCCTCGCCGAAGCGGCAGCGGCGGAGAGCCGTTCGAGCGATGCGAGGAGGCCCGGGTCGCCCTGGTTGAGCACGTATGTGCGCGCGCTGGAATCCGGAGAGCCGTGAGCGATCTCGCGGAAGATCTCGGGCAGGGCCTTGGCTAAAGGCGAAGCGGTCATGGCTTTCTCTCTCTCCACGGCGACGGAACTAAGGCGACGAAACGGAGCCCGAGGCGGAGACGCTCCGTCTTGCCTGCTCCAAGCCGCGCAGGCTGTTCCGCCTGCCGGGTGAGGACTTCAGAACCTCTTCATAGGCTGCGACCGCTTCCCCCGGCCTTCCCAGCTCCAGGAGGAGATCGCCTAGCTGCTCGCGGGCCGGCAGCAGCGCGCCGGGCGTGACCGGGTTCTTGTCGATCGAGTCCTCGAGGTCCGCGGCCGAGCGCAGCCCCTGCAATGCCTCGTCGTCCTTCTTCTCCGCGCGCGCCATCCAGCCCGACACCTCGCGCCGCTCGACCTCCACCTGGTCCGCCCAGTTGTATCCGTCCTTCACGCCGGCGAGCGCTTGATGGAGCGAATCGAGCCGGGCGAGCGCCTGGCGCGCGATGCGCAGGTTTCCCGAGCGGGCCGCGCCGATCCCTCGCGCGGTTTGGGTCAGCGCCTCGGCCCAGGGATACTTGTCCCAGGAGAACCACGCCGGCTGAACCGTAAGCCGGGCCGCGTCCTTCCACAGGTGCCGCTCCAGGGCGTAGCGCGCGGGAACGGCGGCGAACGCGTAGGCCGCCTGCGGCGTCTGCTGATTGAGGTGGGACACCGCGCGCATCGCGCCGACGATCTTCCTGGCCTCGGCATCCCTGCCGAGCTGGAGATAGGCGTAGGTCAGGTAGTCCATCTCGTGGAGCTCTTCGAAGTAGGTCGACCCCGGATGCGTCTTGGCCATCAGGGCGCGTGCCGCTCGCTGCGCCGCGAGGTTGGACTGGATCGATTCGTCCCAGAGGCCGAGTCGCGTGAAGATGTGCGACGGCATGTGCTGCGCGTGCGGCGCGGACGGCGCGATCTTCGCGTAGGCGCGGGCCGCGGGAAGGGCCAGGCTCGCAAGACCCGGGTAGTCCAGGCTGTGGATCAGGTAGTGCGCCACGCCGGGGTGGTTGGGAGCCTTCGTGAGGATGGAGTTCAGGAGATCGGCGGCCCTTCGCTGCACCGCGTACGTCTTGTCGGTCGTCGAAGCGTTGCCCAGGATCGAGAGGGCGTAGAAGATCGTTCCTTCGATATCGTCGGGGAACCGCGCATGGAGCTGCTCCATCGCTTTCTCATAGGCAATCCGCCGCGTGGGAGCATCGAGGCGATCGGCATCCTTGTAGTAGACCGCGATGGCGGCGATGTAGCTCTGCTCGCGGTCGGTCTTGCCCCCGAGGGTCGTCGCGGTCGCGGCGGCGGCGAGACCCCGGTCGAAATCGGCCTGCGTGGTGGGACCCCAGATCGGGTGGTAGTTGCACATGGCGATTCCCCAGTACGCCATGGCGCAGCTCGAATCCCGCGCGGTCATGGCGCGAAACCCGCGTTCCGCCTGCTCGTACTCGAACGAGTGGAGCAGGGCGACGGCGCGGTCGAACTCGTGCTGCTGGTCGGGCGCGACGGAGATCGGAAAGTGCACGGTCCCGAGCGTCTCGGGATTCGGCGCCTCGTGGAGGTGATCCTCGTGGGCGCGCGCGGCGAGCGGGATCGAGAGCGCGAAGAGCGCGGCGAATACCAACCTCATCGGTTTCATGGGCCGGGAGTATAGGCGCACCCCGGGGGCGTTGGATCGGCGAACTTGCGTCCTTGGCAGCCCAAGGGCCCCAAACGTTCCTGACCTGACCTAGCCGAACGAATCGGCCGTCGGATCCCAGAAGTCGCCTTCGAGGCCGATCCCCGCGAACACGGCGCGCATTTCATCCACCCTGGGCCGGCGCGACTCGCCCTCCAGCCGCGTCGAATACCAGGTCACGGCCATTCTCCAGAGCTGGTCCATGGTCACGAGCGGCCGCACCGGCGCGCCCCGCGCCGCACACCATGCTCGAACCCGTTCTTCCGACCGGAAGAAGAGCATGTTCGCTCAGGTGAAGACGAGGTCGTCCCACCACCGGGCCGCGGGCACGAGACAATGGAAAAGCCACGCCGACGCCTCCGGTCCCTGCCTGCCGACCTCGAGCACGAGCGGCGCCCCCGATTCCTCGCACCGGGACCGGACGCGCCCCGGCATCCGGAGCGCCGCGGGAATGCCCAGGGCATCCCAGGCGCAATTGGCGAAATATTCGATGCCGTCCACCTCGACCCGATGTTGCGTCGGCACTCCGGAGAACGGGGGAGCCATGCGGATCGTCCGCCCATCCGGCTCGAGCAGGAGCAGGCGCTGCGCGCGCAGGTCCTTGTACGCGGCGAGCACCTGGGCGCTGTCGAGGCCCGCCCGGGAAGCGACTTCTTCGGGAGCCGGACGCCGGCCCGTCTCCGCGAAGAGGCCGTACACGGCCATCTTCACACGGACGTCGAATTCCACGGACATCCAGCCTCCTCGGCGCGTTGACGGCGGCGCGCACGCCCGGCCCCGCGCAGCGGCTCTACTTCGAGCCCACGACCGAGCAACGATACACCTTGTCGGTCACCCCGATCTGATAAGTTCCCTTTCGACGCACGCCCCCAGACCCATGGCCCATGAGGAAGCCTTGACCTTCGAGCTGCAGCCCACGCTGTCCGGGGAACTGCTGGAGCTTCGTCCTCTCCGTCCGGAGGACTTCGACGCGCTCTACGCGGTCGCCTCCGACCCGCTCATCTGGGAGCAGCACCCCGAACCGGACCGCTATCGCGAGGAGCGCTTCCGGGTCTATTTCGACGGCGCCCTGAAGTCCGGCGGAGCGCTGATCGCGGTCGATCGCAAGAGCGGTGCGGTCATCGGGGCATCCCGCTATCACGCCTACGATCCGGCCGCCAGCGAGATCGAGATCGGCTATACGTTCCTCGGGCGCCCCTTCTGGGGCGGCCGCTACAACGGCGAGATGAAGCGGCTGATGCTGAACCATGCCTTCCGCTTCGTCGATCGCGTCGTCTTCCTCATCGGCGAGGACAACTGGCGGTCGCGGAGGGCGGTCGAGAAGATCGGCGGCGTCTACGCGGGGACCCGGATCGACGGGAAGCGTCAGGAGCGGGTGGTCTACGCGATCACCGCGGAGGCCTGGCGCGGGCGCGTCGCCGAGGATCCTCCGCGCCCGCCGGCATGAAGATCCTCGAGGCGATCGGCAACACCTCCATCGTTCGCCTGCAGCGCGTCGTGCCTCCGGGCGCCGCGGACGTGTTCGTCAAGCTCGAGTGGGAGAACCCGACCGGCAGCATGAAGGACCGGATGGCGCGCGCCGTCATCGAGGGCGCCGAGCGGAAGGGCCGGCTCCATCCCGGCGATACGGTGGTCGAGTACACGGGTGGCAGCACCGGGGCTTCGCTGGCCCTGGTCTGCGCGGCGAAGGGCTATCGCATCCACATCGTGAGCTCCGACGCCTTCGCGCGGGAAAAGCGCGATCAGATGGCGGCGTACGGGGCCGACCTCACGCTGGTTCCGAGCGAGGGCGGGCTCACGACGAAGAAGCTCATCCTGGACATGGTCGAGACGGCGCGGCGCCTGGCCGAGCGGCCGAACAGCCATGCGACCGACCAGCTGCAGAACGAGGACAGCCTCACCGGCTACCACGCCCTCGGCGAGGAGATCTGGCTGCAGACGAACGGCCGGATCGATGCGTTCGTCCACGCGGTCGGGACGGCGGCGTCCCTGCGCGGCGTCGCGACCATCCTGAAGCGGCACAACGCCGCGGTGCGGATCGTGGCGGTCGAGCCCGCGGAGTCGGCGGTTCTCGGCGGGGGCCCGCCGGGCGCGCACAAGATCGAGGGGATCGGAATCGGCTACACGCCGCCGCTCTGGGATCCTTCGCTCGTGGACGAGATCGTCCCGATCGCCACTCCGGATGCCAAGGAGATGACGCGGCGTCTCGCCCGCGAGGAGGCGCTCTTCGCGGGGACCTCCTCCGGAGCGAACGTGCTCGCGGCGATTCAGGTCGCCGGGAGGCTGGGCCCCGGGCGGAGGGTCGTGACGCTGGCGGTCGACTCGGGCTTGAAGTACCTGAACACGGACGTGTACCGGACGGGCTGAGCCGCCTCTCAGCGCAGGCGGTACTTCTGCGGTCTCGTCGCCGTCCGCTGCACGAGCTTCCGCGACTCGAGATCCAGCTTCACGGTCTCGCCGTACCAATGGACGTTCCCGTCGAAGTTGCGCTTCAGCTTGCCCTCGAGCGCCCGCATCAATTCCGCATGCGTGAGCTCGCGGCCCTGGAGCGCCGAGAGCATCGCCGCCTTGACCGCGTCGTACTTCTCCTTCGCGATGTTCTTGCCGCTCTTCCCTTGGGGATGGCGGGTACGAATCGTCGTGCCGGTCATTTCGTCTCCTTTCTCGCGCGTTGGGCCGTGTCGCTGCCGGTCTCGCCGTACCGGTCGGGCGCGTACCGCGAAGCCAGCAACCCCGTCGCCCGGTTCCGATCGATCTCCTGGACGAGGACGCCTTCTTCGCCGTACGGCAGGAACGCCTGGCATCGTCCCGCGGGGTCGATGAGACTGGTCGCCGCCTCGGGATAGCGCAGCGCGTAGTTCACGCTCGCGAAGTAGATCGTATTCTCGAGGCTGCGCATCATCATCGCTTTTTCGTAGTACGCCCCTTCCGGGGCACCCCAGGCTCTGGGGATGACGCCCTCGGTATTGCTGCCGGTGTGCTGCGGATGGAACACGATCGCCGCGCCGCGCGCCGCCGCCCACCGCACCGTTTCCGGGTAGCGCCACCCCTCGTGGCAGATCGCGATGCCGAATTTCATCCCCTCCGCCTCGAACAGGCGCCGCCCCGACCCCGGCACATAGAAGCGGTCCTCGCTGGGATCGAGCTGCGTCTTGATCTGGCACCCCTGGACGCCGCCATCGGTTCCGATCACGAATGCGGCGATCTGGCGGCCGGCCTCCGCCACGTGCTCCAGGCCGAGGATCACGGCCATGCGATGCGCCCGGGCCCAGCACCCCACGGTCCGAAGCGCGCGTTCCTCGCGCTCGCGATCCCAGGGCAGTACCTCGAAGTCCTGCCCGTGCAGGCCCGGCAGATAGGCCTCGGGGAAGCAGACGATGCGCGCGCCGCGGGCGGCGGCATCCGCGGTCAGGCGCTCGATTCGCTCCAGGCCGTCCTCGAGCGTTGCGGCCGCTCGAGGGGAGGCCAATCCGATGATCATGGGATCCTCGTTGCACTGGTTGCCATGGACTATGGCGCCGGTGAAGCGGGCAGGTTACCCGAGGACTAGTAGGGGGGCACGTCCTTCTTCAAGCGTGGGGCGCACGTGGCCGTCATCTCGCACCCCGGGGCGGGAACGTAGGAGGGGTCGCTGTCGTCCCCGCCGTCCCATCGTCCCTCGAGAATGCACACGTACTTCATCGTCTCGAATCCCATCACGGTTCCGTCGGTGCCGTCGGTGGAGTAGCCGGGGTGTGTCGCCCATCCGGCGGCGGTGAGCGCCTGGGCCACCTCCTCGACCGGACAGAAGGTCGTGTCGGTCACGACGACCCGCACTGCGTAGCCGGACACGGAGTCCGCGACGTACCAGGACTGGAACCGCGCGGGTCCCACGCTGACGTGAATCGCCGTGTCGCCGCGCGGCACGAGGCGGCGGACGATCGCCAGCACGCTGTCGCGAACCGTCTCGAGCGAGGCGTACTCGACGGTGGGCGCGGGAAGCCGCACCGAGTCGTCCGCGCGGCCCTGGGCGTAGCCGGACAGGACCGTCCCCGCCAGAAGAAGCAGCGCCAGGAACCTCGGAGCGGTGCGCATACGGTAAGGATCGGCAGCCCCTCCCGGAACCTGAGGCGCTGGCGCCTGGAGATCGGAGCGGCCGTCAGCCGCCGATCCGCTTGAGCTCCTCCTTCGCCAGGTCTCGGTCCGGGGACGGCGGAGAGAGCACGATGAACGAGCGCAGGGAGGCGATGGCGGAGGCGGCCCGATAGGCATCGGGAGCGGCCAGCCACGCCCGGTACCGCGCCTCGGCGAGGTGACGCCGGGCGATCGCCTGCTCCGCGCCGGTCAGGGCGGGGACCGCCTGGTCCCAGGCGTTGGCGGCAGCGTCGAGATTCGCGGCCGACGAATCGGCCGCGGCCGCCTGCGAGGACCGACGCGCGATGGCCACCAACGGAGCGGCCGCGGGCGGCGCGCCGGCGAGCTCGTCGGGGATCGCGGCGGGCTTCGGCATGGTCTGGGTCCGCGCCTCAGGGGCGCCGACCGCCGGCCAATCCCGAGGCAACGCGTGCACCGGTGAAGGGGCGACCGACGTCGTCGTCTGGAACCGCCGCACGGGGACCGCGCTCGGTTTCGGGGTGACGCGCGTCGGCGTCTCCAGAGCGCGTGCCGCCGTTACCGGAGCGAGTGCCGTGGTCTCAGGCTTCGGCAAAGGTTCGGGTTGCCTCTCGAGCACGACCGAATGCTGCGCCGGCTCGGCGGGCGGCGCCGGGCGCTCCCCGGCAGGCGCGGGATTCGGTCGTGGGAACGGCCTCGGGATCGTGTAGCCGATCGCACCGACGATCAGACAGAGGATCGCCGCGGCGAACCAGGGTATCGCGGGCTGCTGCCGTGGCCGGCGGCTGGCGGAGAGCGAGGCCTTCCGACGAATGGCCGCGTGCGGCGCCGGCACGGCCGCGGGGGCCGCCGCGACGCGCTCGGGCATCGGCGCTCGCGCCCCTTCCGATTTCGTCACGCGGGGCTTCCGGCCGGGGCCGACGACGCGGTCCGCAAGGCCGCTGAAGAACTCCTCGCCGGGATCGTGCACCAGCACCCGGTCGAGGATCGTCTCCTGCTCGCGGAACGCCTCGAACCGCAGGGCGCATTCCGCGCAGCCGTCGAGATGTCTCCGGACGAGCTGGATCGACGATTCCGGCAGCTCGCGATCGAGAAAGGCCGAGAGCTGATGGGTGGTGAGGTGGATCACGTCGTGAGCACTCCGTGGCCGCGCCAAGTATCTCGGGAGGATCCCTGTCGTCGTGGATCGGCAGGAGCCGGCATGATCTTGCGACCCTGGAGAGACGCCTGGGAGACGTTATACAGACACGCGTACATACCAACTCCAGACCCGCTCAAGATGAGCACCTCCGGCGCCGAAAGGATCCCAGCAGCAAGCCGCGGTCGTCGGGGGGCAATCCACAGGGGGGCCCCCGCCACCTCAACGGAGGAGCAGGTATGCGGATCCAGAAGGCATGGTTTGGCGGTCTCGTCGCGCTGGCGGTGTCGGCGGCCCTTTCGTCCACGGCCTCGGCGCAGGCGATCTCGAACATCGGCAACGTGAACCTGAGCGCGACCCTGCCGCAGTCGGTCACCGTCACGGTCACGAGCGGCTCGTCGGTGACGTTCGCGCTCACCGAGAATGCCGCCACGAACGGCAACGTTCCCACCGTCATCCAGACGGCCTGGAACGTGAATCCCGGCCAGGTCGGCGCGGTGACGCTCTACGGATACTTCGACGTGCCCGCCCAGGCGCTTACCGACGGCGGCGGCAACAACGTTCCGACGTCGTGGGTGGAAGGGCAGATGACGACGGGCAATCCGACCACCTACACCGCCTTCACGCAGACGAACCCGGTGGGGCCCGCCGGCGGGAGCCTGAGCCTCTTCTCGAGCGCGATCACGGGTCTGAACAAGATCAGCAGCCGGACCGACAACTTGGACCTGCGCATCAACTTGACCGGCCAAACGCTCCCCGCCGGCACCTACACGGGCGTGCTGCGACTCCAGGCGCGCGCGATCTGACGCGCTCCAGGGAGGCGACGATTTGAACCGGGTTCCAGGGAGGGACTCAGTGCGGACGAGGGCGCGCGGACGGATCCGCGGCGCCCTCGAGCCGCTTCGACCGGCGCGGGTGGCGGCCCTTCTGGCCGTCCTGGCGTCGCTCGCGACCGGGATCCCGGCGCGGGCGCAGACGCTTCGCCCGGTCGTGGTGGAGTACTACGGCGCGACCGCGAAGGGGAAGTTCGAGCTGGCGAACGACGGGCTCGTGCCGCTGACCGTCATTCTGGAGCCGAAGAGCTTCGACGTGACCGAGACCGGGGACGCGATCTACCGCGCGCTCGATCCCCGCATCCGGCTGCGCCTTTCCACCATGAGCGTCCGAATTCCCGCGCGGCAGTCGCGCTGGGTGTTCTTCGAGGCCAGGACCGACTCCGTCCCCGCATGGTTCGTGGTGACCGCCACGTTTTCCGGAATGCCCAAGCGTTCCGGCCTCGAGGTGCTGGTGGAGCTGCCGCACACGGTGTACCTGGTGCAGAAGGAGCTCCTCCGGCGCGAGGACGTCCGCGTGACGAGCGCGGTCTACAGCGCGGCGGAGAAATGGATCCTGCTCGAGATCGAAAACCGGAGCCCGCGGCTGGGACGCGTCACGCAGGTCGAGGCGTTCGGCAAGGGGGAGCGCCGGGAGCATCCGAGCTTCCCACTCCTGCCGGGGGGCCGGCGGCAGCTCCTCATTCCGTGGGACGCCGCGTCCGAACCCGATCGCGTGACGCTGCGATTCCAGGGCTTCACCCTGGAAGTCCCGCTCCAGAAGACCTCGCAGGTCGCGGGCTAGACGTCGTGGCGCGCGGGCCAGGAATCGCGCGGCTCGCCGGCGCGCTCGCCGTGCTGGCGGTTGCCTCCGGCTCGGCGCGCGCGCAGGTGATCGCCGTTCAGGCCGGAGCCTCCTCCCTGCAGCAGGCGCAGGGAGGCGCGCTCTCCATTCACGACGACGCCTACGAGGGCTCGCTCGGAATCGGCAGCGTGAACCCCCTCCGGGTCGGCGCGTTCCTCCGCACGCGCTGGCATGGCGCGGGTCTCACCCTCGGCGACCAGACGATCCCCTTCGCGCTCCCGACCGACGTCTTCGCCATGGGGCATTCCTTCCTCGGCCGCGGGGTCGGAGTCCGGGTGGACGATGACGAGGTCTCCCTGCTGGCGATGGGAGGCACGACCGCGACGGGCTTTGCCACGCCCTATTCATTCGGCGCGACCGGCCAGGACCCCGTCGGGCTCCTCTTCCTCGAAGGGCGGGTCACGCCCACGCTTTACGTCACGTCGCGGAGCCTCTATTCGGGACAGATGACCAGCCTGTTCGGCGCCGACTGGAACCCGCGGCCCGAATTCGCCGCGGCGCTGGCGGGGGGCGAGGGAGCGGAGGAGGGGTATCTCGCCGCGAGCACCCGTTACGAGCGCGGTCCGTTCGCCGCCCGGGCCGCCTACGCGCTGGCGGGCTCAGGCTTCCGCCGCGTCGTCGTCCCTCGGCCCGACGCCTCGGAGCCGGTGCGCGAGAACGTCGAGATCGCCTTCCGGCCTCGGTCGGGGCCCGCGCTCACGGCCGCGCGGAACCGCTACGTGCAGCCCGGCTCCGGCGGGACGGGCACGGTGAACCAGCTTTCCGCGTCGGGAGTCGTGCGGGGCGTGGCGGCGAACGCGGCCGTTCTCCTTTCGCGGTCGCCGGACGCGGGGGGCACCGGGGTCACGCTCTCCCTGGGGCGAGGCATCGGACGCTTCCTGCGGCTTCAGGGGAGCGCGCTGCGCTCCGATCCGCAGAACGGTCCTCCCCAGACGATGGGGGTGGGCTCGGTGACCGAGGAGCTGTCGCCGCGCCTTTCGCTGACCCAGCTCGCGACCCATTCCGCGGGGAACACCACCGTCAGCTTCGGGGGGAACCTCCTGCTCGACGCCGTCACCCTCGGCGCCGAATACCAGACCATCTACGTCCCGTTCGCGCCGCGCGAACCCTTCCGCCAGGCGCTCATGCTCCACGCGCGCATCCAGGCGCC
>DASQJL010000078.1 GCA_035631035.1 Candidatus Binatia bacterium
AGCGCGCGGGCTCGTGCGGCTTCGGGTCCGTCGTCTCCAGGCTGGCCGGTTAATATATATCTTAACTCGGTCCGGGACGAATGGGGTGGGGCTCCGCCCGCCGTGATGGGTCCCGGCGCGACACCTCCCTCGACCTGCGCGCGCTGCACCGGCCGCGACATCTGAAGCGTCTTCAACAGGGTCGAGCGCGTGATCGAATCCGTCGCCTCCGACAGCTCCAGGTGCACCGCCCGGTTGACGAGGCCTCGAGCCAGGGCCAGCACGTAGCCGCGCTGCATCCGGAGGGCGAGCACGAACGCGACGACAGAGAGCGCCACCGCGAGCGCGAGCAGCACGTCCCCCCGGTCGTGGAGCGCCATCGGGAGGAAGACCACCCCCTGCGCGACCGCCGCGCCCAGGAGATCCCCCGCGCGCGAGGCGCCGACGTCCACGAGCGACTTGATCGCCCGCTTGTCGCGCGCCGGCACCGGGGTGAAGAGCACTTCGTAGCCCGCGTTGAAGAGCGAGGCCATGAGCACCGACTGCGCCCCGCGCGCCAGCGCCGCGCTCGTCAGGCCGGGCGCCACGAACGCGCCGGCCGCCCCCACGGCGGCGCCCGCCGGGAGGATCGCGGCCGCTCGCGCCGGGCCGACCCGCTCCAGCACGAAGCGGCTCACGAAGGCCTGCACCAGGAAGATCAGGAGGGAGACGCCCGTGTAGAATGCGGCGAAGAAGCGCAGAAGTCCCGCGCCGTGCGGCCAGACCTCGGTGGCTCGTCCCTTGAGCACGAGGTCGATCATCACGTCCGCGACCGTGAGCAGCACGACAAGGGAAATGAGATTCCGGATGTAGGGCATCGAGAGGAGCGCCCGCACTCCGGCGGTGGAGGTGCCAACCGCCGTTGACCCGGCTGTGGGACGCCCTGCGTCCCCGGTTACCCGCGCCTCCAGCTCCTGACGGCCCCGCAGCACGACCATCCCGGCCGCGCACACCAGCTGGATCCCCGCGAGCACCGGGAGCATCGCCGCCACCGGGATGAACCGGGCCAGCTCCGCCGCGAGAAGGCCGCCGCCCAGGCCGCCCAGCGTCCCCGCGGCGTTCACCTGGCCCAGCTGGCGCTTGGCGCTCCGCGGGTCGAGCCGCTCGTTCAGGAACGACCAGAATCCGGAGATGAGCAACGCGCCGAGCCCGCCAAAATGCAGATAGACCAGGACCGCGGCCACGCCCGGCGCCACGTACGACACCCCCCATTCCACGAGCAGGAGCGCGGCGCTCAGGGCGAAGGCGGTGGGCATCACGACGGCCGGCCCCCAGCGGACCATCGCCCGCGTCGAGCCGTACGCCAGCGCGAGCGCGAGGACCGCCGTGGCCATGATCATCATGGGGAGCGCGGTGATCGGAAAGTGGGAGAGGAAGAGGGCATCCCGCGTCGCGCGCCCGCCGACCTGCGAGGCGAACATCCCCGCGGCCGTCGCGAAAACGGCGGGGCCAAGGGAGATTCGGGTGCTGTTGGGGGTCATCTCCGGCTGCGGCCGTCAGGCTCGCGCGGTCAAAGCAGCGGCCCTCAGACCGTCCCCGCCATGGCGTCCAGCATCTTGCTCCACGCTTCGACGCTCTTCGGCACGAACGCCGCCCACTCGGCGGGGATCTCGTGCGTGACCGTCACCTCGCACCCGTCGCGGCGCTCGGCCAGGTCCACGACCACGCGGCTCACCGGATCGGGCGGCACCGCGAAGGTGAAGACGAGCCGCCGGGGCGGGTCCATCGCGAGAAACTCCCCCACGTGCTCGACGTCCTTGTCGCCGCGGCGCTGCACCCAGGAGAACCGCCCCCCCACGCGCGGTTCCACGTCGATCCGCACCATCGGTCCCAGCCCGGGCCCGAACCAGTCGCGGATCTTCGCGGGGTCGAGCCACGCCGCGTAGACGCGCTCGGCCGGCGCCTCGAACCGCCGCGTCGCGCGGGCGCGGACGTCTTGCCCGGCGCTCATGGTTGCCCCTGGGAACGACTCGCCCGCATCATGGCTTCGGGATGCGCGTCGTCGTGTCGTCGACCTGGGTCGCCTCTTCCTGCGCGATCCGCTCGCGCGCCCAGGTCTCGGCCGAGGAGAGATCCATGTCGAGAATCCTGGCCGCATCCGCCCAACTCCGCGCGACGTCCACGTTCGCCGCGCCGTAGATGTTGTGCATGATGGCGTACATGCGGGCGAAGCCGTAGAAGAAGTCGCTCGGCGCGATCAGGACCGTGCGCACCTTGGGAGGCGCCAAGGCCGGGCGAAGCCGCTCCATCTCGTGATGCATGAACTTGGGCGACGTCTCGTTCCACTTCGCCGCGGACAGGTCGACCACGCTCGCCTTCGGATGGTGCTCCGAAAGCTCGCTCACGCGATGGCTGATCGTCTCCAGGATGTCGACCAGGGAAATCGTGCCCCAGTAGGTGGACGCGACGAGGGTGCTCTCGTCCAGATAGCGATAGTCGCCGGGCATGATCGGCCCCCGCTGGATGGAGTGGTTCGGGGCCTCTCGACACCCCGAGGAGAGCCCGATAGTAGCCCTTACCGCCGCGCGCGCCTAGATGATGTCGGGCGGTTGGATCAGGGCAGCGGTTCGGTCGGCGTCTCCGTGGCGTCTCGCGCCGATGGCCCGTTGGCGGGTCCCCGGACCGGCGTGTCACCCCGACCCGGCGCGTCAGCCTGTCCCGCGGCACCACCCTGCCCTGGCGCACCCCCCCGCGCTTCACGCCGCTTTCTCATCATGAAAGCCACGCCGAACACCCGCTCGGCTTCGTACTGATTGTGGGTCCGGCAACGGAGCCGAATCCCCTCCACGGACGCCTTTCCTCCTCGGGCGACGGGCTCTCGATGGTCGAACTCGAGGAACCGTCGCGCGGTGCACCGATGCCCATCGGCGCCGACGAACGTGCACTGCCCTCGGTCCCGGTCCCATACCGCGCGACGGATACGCGCAGGGATGTGCCGTGGCCGGAGGGTCGGGCGCGACCGCCCCGCGCGCTCGGCGCCCGCCTTCCGCCGTTCGAGCTGCGTGATCAGAGCATCGAGGGCGCGGTCGAGCACCTGGGCCACGTCTCCCGCGGGAATGGCGTGGCTGAGCAAAGACTGCGCGCGCCGCAGCTTGTCGTGGGT
>DASQJL010000079.1 GCA_035631035.1 Candidatus Binatia bacterium
GCGAGCATTGCTTCAAAGCATGTCGGCCGGATCCACAGCGAGCATGCTTCAGAGCATGTTGGCTCGATGCACAGCGAGCATGTTTTAAAGCATGCTGGCCCGACCCACAGCGAACATGCTTCAAAGCATGTTGGCCCGACCCACAGCGAACATGCTTCAAAGCATGTTGGCCCGACCCACGACGAACATGCTCCAGGGCATGTTCAACTAGCTCTCGGGGGACGCCTCAGGTCTGCGACCCGGCATGCCCCGGGACATTGTTCGTTCGAACCCCGCTCCGACCCTGAAAGCGAGAGGTCACGATGACCGGGACGCGCATGCTTCAAAGCATGGCCACTTGATCCCGACGGCGCGGCATAAGGTCGTGAAACGTGGCAGTTAGTTTCGGGGCGTCCTGGACAACGCACCTGTTTGCAGCGAATTGCGACGATGTTTCACGTGAAACATGGCGCACCGACGCCTGGCCGATGCACTCCCTAGCCCGGAAAAATCCCCGTCAGCAGCCTTCCACCGAACGCACCCTCGACGACTCGCGCCTCAAATGAACTCTCCGATGGAAGCACCTCCTCGCCGGCTCTCGCGCCAAGGAAGTAGACCCATCGCGCGCCGGGGCGGGCGACGGCCGCTGCGAGTCCGAGCATACGCCCTAGGTCGCCGACCGCGCGCACGACGACTGCGCCGGCCGGCTCCTCGCGCCACTGGCTCTCGAGATCCTCGAGCCGGGCGCACACCACGCGCACGTGACGCAGCCCCAGCCGGCGCACGGCCAGCTCCAGGAAGCCGGCCTTTCGTTCGCGCGACTCGAGCAGCACGACGCGGGTGTCGGGCCAGGCGATGGCGAGTGGGATTCCAGGCAGTCCACCTCCGCTCCCCACGTCGAGCAGGCTGGTGGGAGGGGGATCGAACAGGGCGACGGGATTCAAGGAGTCGAGGATGTGCCTCGTGAACACTTCGCCACGGTCGCCCTTGGCGATCAGCGCGAGCGCCGCCGATCGCTCATGAAGAAGGCGGCCATACTCGCGCCATCCGGCCTCAGCCTGGGGGCTGGTTAGAAGGGCTGACCCAGACTGTGACGCCGCCCCTGCGGCACCCAACTGCGACGCCACCCCTGCGCCGCCCGCGCGCAGGGCCGATCGGAAGCGCTCGAAGTCCGGAATCAGTTCAGCGGGGAGTGGCGCGGGAGCCGCGCCGGCGCTCTCGTTCGGCATAGATCGTCAGGACGGCGACGTCTGAGGGAGAGATGCCCGGGAGCCTGGAGGCCTGGCCCACGGTGGCGGGCTTGAAGCGTGCGAGCTTCTCGTGCGCTTCGCGCGAGAGGCCCTTCAGCTCCTGTCCGAAGAGATCCTCAGGGATGTCGAGACTCTCGTTGCGGGAGGCGCGCTCCACGGTTCGGCGCTGCCGCTCGATGTAGCCCTCGTAGCGAACCTCGATCAACGCCGATTCCAGGATCTCGTCGATCACCGCGTCACGGGTGATCGCCTCGTGCGGTCGATTGGTGATGGAGCCGGCGCCGCGCGTGGCGCGCAGCCTCGAGACCGCATCGCGCCGCGCCACCATCCGAGCGTCGAGCGCGTCGAGCTCTTCCTCCGAGAGCGTCCCCAGCGCGCGCGCGTGATGCGCGAGCCGCTCCGGGGCATTGTCCTGCCGAAGGAGGAGCCGGTGCTCTGCGCTCGAGGTGAACATCCGATACGGCTCCTCGGTCCCCTTCGTCACGAGGTCGTCGATCAGGACGCCGATGTACGCCTCGTCGCGCCGCAGCACGAAAGGAGCCCGGCCCACGAGGCGCGAAGCGGCGTTGATCCCGGCCATCAAACCCTGGGCCGCGGCCTCCTCGTAGCCCGACGTGCCGTTGATCTGTCCCGCGAGATAGAGCCCCCGGACGGGACGGGTCTCGAGCGTGGCGCGAAGCTGGGTCGGCGGCACGAAATCGTACTCGACGGCATAGCCGGTGCGCAGCAGCTCGGCCGCTTCCAGCCCCGGGATCGTATTCAGCATGCCGCGCTGGACGTCCTCGGGCAGGCTGGTCGAGAGGCCGTTCACGTAGTACTCGTGGGTGCTCCTCCCTTCCGGCTCGAGGAAGATCTGGTGCGCCGGCTTCTCGGCGAAGCGGACCACCTTGTCTTCGACCGACGGGCAGTAGCGGGGACCGATGCCGCGGATCTTCCCCGTGTAGAGGGGCGAGCGATGCAGGTTCGCCCGAATCAGGTCGTGCGTCGCGGCGTTCGTCTCGGTGAGATGGCAGAGCACCTGATCGACCCGGAGCGCGCCGGTGAAATGGGAGAAAGGGCGCGGCGGATCGTCGCCCGGCTGCTCGATGCAGCGCGAGAAGTCGATCGAGTCGCGATGGATTCGCGGCGGCGTTCCCGTCTTCAGCCGCACCAGGGAGAAGCCGAGCTCCGAAAGGCAATCGGAGATCCCCCGCGCGGGCGCCTCGCCCACCCGTCCGCCCGGCATCGTCTGATCGCCGATGTGGAGCAGCCCATTCAGGAAGGTGCCTGGAGTCACCACAATCGCATCGGCTTCCAGGGTTATCCCATCCGCGGTGCGAGCGCCGCGCACCGCGCCGTCCGAAACCTCCAGCCCGACGACCTGCGCCTGCACCAGCGTGATCGACGGGATGCGCTCCAGGTGCTCGCGGACGATCGCGCGATAGAGCGCCTTGTCTTCCTGGGCGCGCGGAGACCAGACCGCGGGGCCGCGGCCGCGGTTCAGCATCTTGAACTGGATGCCCGCGCGGTCGGCCATGCGTCCCATGATCCCGCCGAGCGCATCGATCTCGCGCACCAGGTGGCCCTTGGCGAGACCACCGATGGCGGGATTGCACGGCATGTGGGCGATCGAATCGAGGCTCATCGTGACGAGCCCCACCTCGACGCCCATCTTCGCGGCGATGCAGGCGGCCTCGCATCCGGCGTGGCCCGCGCCGATGACGAGGATCGGGAATCGCGTGCGGGCGCCGCCGCCGCGTTCGCCGTTCTCCGGGGCGCGGGCGCCTCCGACCGTGCCGCCGCTCACTTGCCGATGCAGAATCGCGCGAACACGGCCGCGATCACGTCCTGGTCCACGCCGCGGCCGACCATCTCGCCCAGGCTCCGGCGCGCTTCGGTCAGATCCACGGCGATCACGTCGTACGATTCGTCGGCGACGAGGCCCTCCTCCGCGCGGCGGAGCGCCGCGAGCGCTTCGGCGAGCAAAGCCTCCTGTCGCGCGCTCGTCGCGGGGATTTCGTCGCCGGCGGCGCCGTCGAGAATCGCGGGCAGCGAAGCGCGGAGCGCGTTTCGAAGCGGTGCCGCGCCCGCCGGCGCGATCGCGACCGTCTCCACTTCCGCGAGCACGGTGCGCCCTTCGAGCGGCGTTCCCGCCCAGCGGCCGCCGTCCGTGACCCGATCGCCCGCCGCGATCACGCGTCGATCCGCGCCGCGCGGCAGATCCGCCTTGTTCCACGCGACGACGACCGGCCGCGATGCCGAGCCGCTCGAGCCCAGCGCGCTCACGCTCGACTCCGGGTCGGAGCGGTCCAGCACCACGACCGCGAGATCGGTCCGCTCGAGCGCCGACACGGTGCGCTCGACGCCGAGCCGCTCGACCGGATCCTGGCTCTCGCGCAATCCGGCGGTGTCGGTCAGCCGCAGCTCGACCCCGTCGATCCATATGGAGCTTTCCACCGTGTCGCGCGTGGTGCCCGGGATC
>DASQJL010000080.1 GCA_035631035.1 Candidatus Binatia bacterium
GTGGCGCTCGAGCGCTGGCCCTTCCCGCTCGGCTTCGCAGGAATCGCCGTGGCGCTGCTCGGGCTGGGCTCCCTGCGCGGTGCGGCGATCGCCGCGTTCGTGCTCGCGGCATGGCTCAACACCCCGTACGTGGCCCATGTCCTGGGCCAGCCCGGCTACGGCGCCGGCGCGGCCGCGCTGCTGCTCTTGCCCGCGCTGTGGATCCTCCCCCGCACGTTCCCCGACTTCGGCGCGCCGCGAGCGGTGTGGCGCACGAGGCACCGGGAGGGCTGATGTTCAAGGCTCCTGCCGCACCCTGAGATCGGGCAACGCCTGTATCCAGAATATGTCTTGAGATACATCGTAATGACCTGCCTGATCTGATGAACTCCGGGCCCCGACGTTCCTGAGGGGGAGCAGCCGGCTCCTCCGGCTGGAGTGTCTCCAAACTCGGAGGTCTCCCGTGTCGAGTCGAATCCGAATCGCGATCTTCCTGGCTCTCTCGTGTTGCGCCCTCATCTCGCTGGCGCCGCAAGCCGCCATGGCGGGAGCGCCCGCGCCCGCGTCGCCGACGCTACAGACCGACCCCTTCTACCAGCCGACGCAGATCACCAGCACGGCGCGAGCGATCGTCCTGTGCTCCGCCGCGTGTCAGACGGACACATGCCCGCAGCACGGGCAGGGTGGCGAAGCCTGCGGCATCGATCCGGAATTCAACTGCAATTGCCGTTGCGTTGTCGCACTCGGCGGCACGCACTACTGCGCGCAACAGCCATGAGGAGAGAGGTGCTGGGGGGGAGCGTGTCTCCCCCCCCGGCCTCCTCCGCGCTCCGGTGGTGGCTGTTGTACGTCTTCGTCCCACTCGTCTGCTTCCTCCTGCTGCCCAGCCGGGTTTCCGCAGGTGAGGCCTTGCGCCAGATTACATTTCGCGACAGCGTCGTGAATCTGGAGTTCTCGCGCGGAGAAATGCGAGAAGTCGCCGTGCGTCGGAGCGAGGCGATGGGTGATCGACGGTACGGCACGACTGTGGCGTCTCGGAAACCTGGAGCCCCTCTCGAGGATGACTCCCGTTTCTGGAATCTTGAGGTCGCATACCGCGACGGCTTGGCGGCACGGGCCCGGGGGCGTGCGAATTCTGGAGACTCGTCCTGGATCGAGGTGCCCCTCTTCGAGTACCCGGCCCGGCCCGGGACCCGCTCGTTGCTGGTCTCTCCGAGTCGCGGATGGCTTCGCGACACGAGTGCCAGTTCGAGGACGGGGCGTGATTGGGTTCGCGTCCTCCTGGAGCCCCAGAGCGATCCCAAAGCCAAACCCGTTTTTGCCCAACAGCTCGTCTATGCCAAGGTAGGCTCGATCGAGCTAGGATCCCGCGCCCATACGGCGCTGCTGTTCGACGGGAATCGAGACGGCCGGTATGGTCGCGACCCTTTGGACGGACTCCTCGTGGACGTGGACGACGACCACCACCTGGAGGTCGACCCTTCCTCCGCCGAGTTCGGCCCGCTTCGTGTTCCATTCACGCTGGGAGGCGAGTCCTTCGTCGCGGTATCGGTCGCGCCCGACGGGTCTCAACTGCTCCTCCGTAGCCTGGGAAGCGCCCCGCCCACGGGCGTGGCACAGCTGAATCGATCCGCGCCGGAGTTCTCCTTCGAGGACCAACGCGGGCGGGAGGTTCGACGTGCTGACTTTCTCGGCAGGCCGCTGATTCTCTTCTTCTGGACGTCGTGGTGCCCCCGCTGTCGGCAGGAAGCGGTCGCGCTCACCAACCTCATGGGCCATTACCCGGAGATTCAGGTTCTCGGAGTGAATCTGGACGCCGAGCGTTCGCGAGCCGAGTCGTTCCTCGCGACGTACGCGTCGACGTGGGTGAACTGGATGACGGAGCGCGATATCTGGGAAGCCCCCGTCGCTCGGAGTTTCGGTGTCTCAGATCCCGGTGAGGTCACCCTCATCGACGAACGTGGGATCGTCCGGGCGCAAACATATGACCTCGGCGACGTCGAACGGGCGATGGGCCCCACGACGTTGCCTCTGGGGACTTTTCCACATTAGTCATCGAGGAGGGCTTGTAGCGACCAAACCCATGACTTAGGATCGCGACGCTCTCGGGGGCTAGCCGGCGTCGCCCCGCCGGCACATTACAGAGAGCTCGCAGATCTCCCCATGTTCGCCCGAGAAACAGCTCAGGACGATCCACGCCTTCTCGGCTCCCTGGGGAGCCTCGATCCACGTACGGGAGGAGACCATGGCCCCGACGGCCCTCTCCGACGATGCCTGCCTTTGCGTCGGCTTCATCAGCCGCACGGCCTTCTCGCGGGAATGCACGCTGTACCACCTGGCCACACGATCCGATGTCCGCCCCGTGGACCTCGGCGCCGGCGGGCCGGAGACGATGGAACGCGCACGATCCCACGATCCCGATATCGTTCTCGTCGACCTGCCGCCCGGGGACGCGCGTCTTCTCGTAGAGGATCTGCTTGAAGCGGCTCCGGGAACGCGCCCCGTTGCGCTCCACCGATCACTCGAACCCGAGGACCTGCTACAGCTCGCTGAGGCAGGGTTCGTGGGCTTCATTTCCAGTGAGTGTGGCCTGCGGGAAGTGCTGGTCGAGCTTCGAGCGGTCTTGCGGCAGGAGCCCAGTTGCCCGCCTCGTCTTGCGGGCGCTCTCATCCGCTCGATCCACAAGCGCGTCCCGCAGGAGCCAGGGCCGCCGGATCGCCTGGCCGGGCTCACGGCCCGCGAGCGGCAGGTGGCCGCGTACTTGGCCCGGGGTGACAGCAACAAGGAGATCGCAAACGCGCTGCATATTGAGTCCGGGACAGTGAAGAATCATGTCCACAAGATTCTCGGCAAGTTGGGGCTGCGCCATCGGTGGGAGCTGATCGCGATCGCCGCTGCGCCCGATCCGCTCCTTCCGCGGTGAGGATCCGATGTCCCTTTCCCTTCGGGGAGGGGCCTGATAAGGTATGAGCTCCTCCGCTGCGTCACCATCTCCCTCGAATCCATTTCCCCCGACGCCACGAACGCGCCACCGTGCGCGGGGAGGATGGTCATGCTTCGAACGTGGGTGCTGGTGCTGTGGCTCTTGGCCGCGACGATTGCCGCGTCGCTGATCGCTCGTCTCGTTCCCTTCGTCAGGGCCCAGGCGCCCGGCGAGAGTCTCCGGATCGCCGAGATCCTCGCGGGCCCGGCACGCGACTGGGATGGGGACGGCGTCTACGACTCGCGCGCCGACGAGTGGGTCGAAGTCGTCAACAACGGGCTGGCGCCGCTGGACCTTGCGCCTTACCGCATCGCCGACGCGGATTCCACGATCCGGTACGAGCTCTCGGGAACGCTCCTTCCGGGCGAGGTGCGCCTCGTCACGGGAAGCATGGCGGTCGCGCAGCAGCGCGCGCTGGGGCACACCGCGAGCGGGCTCTCCCTCAACAACTCGGGCGACACGGTGATCCTGTTCCGGGTCGGCGCGGCCGACACGACGCAGGTGGACGCGCACCGCTACGGCACCATCGAGGGGGCGAGCGACCGCTCCACGGGATGGATCGACGATCCCGCGACGTGGGTCCTGTTCGACGGGCTCAACAGGTACACCGGGGCGGGCGACCCTCAAGGGAACGGCTGTCCGCCGACGCCCGGCGCGCGGAACGGCTGCCCGCTTCCGGTCACCGAGACCACCTGGGGAAAGATCAAGGCGACCTATCTCGGGGATCGGTGATGCTACCTCGGGATACCTCCTGGAGGTACTAAGAAACCGGTGTTTCCCAGGTAGGTTGTGAAATAATTCACAATGTTCGGGCTCGGGTGCGGCGCGGCCGAAGGCCTTTGGGCGATGCGCCCCAGCGTCCGGCGCCAGGGCCCGAACACCTCCTAGGGTTTCTGCTCGAAAGGTTTCTGACTCGAAACCGAAAGCGGCGGCCGGAAGGGACAGCTGGCCGCCTCTTCTTTTGGCGTCCGGATCAGGGAAGGGGCAGCTCGGCGGGTGCGACGCGGCCGCTGTACAGCTCGACCCGCGGGGTCCAGGAGCGGACCGAGCGGTAGACTTCGGGGTCAGACTGCGTGAATCCGGAGTAGGCGATCCCGCTGTCGGCGGTCGGCACCCCGTCCGGAGTATTGAGCGACAGGCTCGCGACCTGGAAGCCGTCCGCGTCGTTCAGCGCGACCCGGAAGTTGAAGACGTTGGCGGGCGGGACCGGAACGATCCCGATCTGATAGTAGAGCCGGTCGTTTCGAAACGCCGTTTTCAACCGAAGCGTGTACTTGCCGTCGTACGTCAGCGCACCCCAGTCGTGCACGCGGGCCAGCTCCTCGGCCTCGCGCCTGTGGTCGCCCGGATTCTCGATGCGGACGAAGCGCGTCCCCTGGAGATAATCCACGGCTCCGGTCAGGCGATCGAGCCGGACGATGCGCCCCTGGCCGTCGCCCTGGATGTCGTAGCGGCTGCAGCCTGAGGCGCCGAGGGCGACGCATGCGGCCGCGGCAAGCGTCGCCCACAGCCGTGCATGCCGCGTTCGCGCCCTCGTTCCTGAAAACTCACGCTCGTTCACGCGCGCCAGTTTCGCATGGAAACGGGTACTTAGGTAGCAGTACCTCCGTACCATTTCTCCCCTGCCGGCGCGGCGCTACGCTCCCCCCTCGAGAATTCACCTCCCCGAAGTAGCTCCCGGTGACCCGAACCACCGCGGGACCCGCGAGACGCGCGGCCCGCCTCATCGCCCCTGAGACGGTCGTACCGACAGGAGTCTCCGCCATGTCGCGAGCTGCGTCGCTGCTTCGCCTCCTTCCGTTCGTCCTCGCCGCCGGTCTCCTAGTCGCGGTTCCGTCGCCCGCGTCCGCCCAGCAGTCGCTGCAGGTGGACGGCGTGAACGACTACGTCACGTTCGGCGCGGCGCCCGGGCTGGGGTCCACGACCTTCACGATCGAGGTCGCGTTCAAACGGACCGCCGCGGGCGTGACCGCCAGCACCGGCACCGGCGGGGTGACCGCGGTGCCCCTGATCACGAAGGGACGCGGCGAGGCCGACGGCGCCAACACGGACATGAACTGGTTCCTGGGCATCAACGCCGCGAACCAGCTCACGGCCGATTACGAAGAAGGGGCCGGCCAGGCCTCGCCGGGGCTCAACCACCCGGTCACCGGCACGACGGTGATCACGAACAACGTGTGGCATCACGCCGCGGCGGTGTTCGACGGCACGACGTGGAGCCTCTATCTCGACGGCAATCTGGACGCCACGTTGGTCGTGGGAGCGGGGCGGCTCCCTCGATTCGACAGCATCCAGCACGCCGCGCTGGGCTCCGCGCTCACCTCGACCGGCGTCGCCGCGGGCTTCTTCGCGGGGCTCCTGGACGAGGCGCGCGTCTGGAACGTGGCGCGCACGCAGGCCCAGATCCAGGCGGGGATCGGGGCGGAAGTGCTGGCGTCGACGGGGCTGCTCGGGCGGTGGGGGCTGAACGAAGGGGCGGGCACGGGCGCGGGCAACTCGGTCGCGAGCGGCGTGAACGGAACGCTGACGAACGGGCCGGTCTGGAGCGCGGACTCGAACCTGCCGCTGGCGGCCGCGTCCGGCATCCGGCTCGGGGGCGCGAACGCCTACGTCGCGCTCGGCAGTCCGGCCTCCTTGCAGCTCTCGGCGTTCACGATCGAGCTCTGGATCCGGCGCGACGGCGCCGGCGCGGGCACGAACACCGGAAGCGGCGGCATTCCCGACGCGATCCCGCTGGTGGCGAAGGGTCGCGCCGAGGCCGAGACGGCAACCCAGGACATCAACTACCTCTTCGGCATTCGCGCCTCCGACGGCGTGCTCTGCGGCGACTTCGAGGAGGGTGCGGGCGGCGCTTCGCCCAGCCTGAACCACCCCGTCGCCGGAGTCACGCCGATCACGACCGGCGTCTGGCATCACGTGGCGGCCACCTACGACGGAACCGCCTGGAAGCTCTACCTGGATGGGACGCTCGAAGCTTCGCTCGCGGTCGGGCGTCCGCTGGCTTCGGCCAGCATCTCGCCGGTCGCGATCGGCAGCGCCCTCACCAGCGTGGGTGCCGCCGCCGGATTCTTCGACGGCGCCGTGGACGAGGTCCGAATCTGGAACGTCGCGCGGACGCAGACCGAGATCGCCGCGTCGGCGAACGCCGAGATCATGGGCGCTGCCTCCGGACTGGTCGGACGATGGGGAATGAACGAGGACCAGGGGGCGGTGGTGGGCAGCACGGCGGGGACGACCTTGAACGGAACGCTGACCGGAACCGCATGGAGCTGGGCGGCCGGCTCGCCGTTCAACGCCGCGACGCCGGTGGCGCCCGCCGACCCGACGGGCCTGATCGCGTCCGGCGTTTCCCCGACGCAGATCGACCTTTCGTGGACGGACAACGCGTCGAACGAGACCGGCTACGAAGTGCAGCGTTCCACGACCGGGTCGGGCGGTCCGTACACGCCGCTGGTCACCTTGCCGGCGAACGCCACGTCCACTTCGGATCCGAGCCTCTCGCCCGCGACCGAGTACTGCTATCGCGTCCGGGCGGTGAACGGCGTCGGCCCGTCGGGCTACGCGCCCGTTGCATGCGCCACGACGCAGAGCGTTCCGCCCCCGGCGGATCCGACCAACCTGATCGCGACCGCCATGACCCCCGTGCAGATCGATCTGGCCTGGACCGACAACGCCACCGACGAGACCGGCTATGAAGTGGAGCGGTCCAGCACGGGCGCCGGCGGGCCGTTTGCGCCGCTCGTCGCCCTGCCGGCCAATGCCGTGAGCTATTCGAACATCGGGCTCGCCGCCTCCGCCGAGTACTGCTATCGCGTGCGCGCCGTGAACGGGGCGCTCGCCTCGGGGTATGCGGCGGTCGCCTGCGCGACGACGCTCGCGGCCCCTTCCGCTCCGAGCGGATTGACCGCCGCGGCGGTCACCTCCGGGCAGGTCCATCTGGCCTGGACCGACCTCGCCACCGACGAGACGGGCTATGCGGTGGAGCGGTCGACGGCCGGAGCCGGAGGACCGTTCGCGGTCGTTGCGACCCTCGCCGCGAATGCTGGGGCATGGGACGACCTGAACCGGGACGCGAATACGGAGTTCTGCTACCGCGTTCGCGCGCTCGGCGTCTACGTGCCGTCCGCCTACTCCTCCGTCGCCTGCGCCACCACGCCGACCGCCGTGCCGGGCAGCCTGGATCTCGCCGGCTCGACGTACGTCACGTTCGGCGATCCGAACGCCCTCGACCTCGCCGCGTTCACGCTGGAGTGCTGGTTCCGGCGCGACGGCGCGGGCACGACCACGACGACCGGCGCCGGGGGAATCCCGGCGGCCATTCCGCTGATCACGCACGGCGCACCCGAGGCGGACAACAGCAACGTCGACATGAACTACTTCCTGGGGATCCGTTCCGACGGCGTGCTGTGCGCGGACTTCGAGGAGGGGCCGGCCGGCCCGTCGCCGGGGCTCAACCACCCGGTCGCCGGCACCACCTCCGTCGCGGCGGGAAGCGGCTGGCATCACGCGGCCGCGACCTATGACGGCGCGAGCTGGAACCTCTATCTCGACGGCAATCTCGAGGCCACGCTGGCCGTGGGCCGCCCGGTGCGCTCGAACTCGATCCAGCGGGCCGCCCTGGGAACCGCGCTCACCTCGACCGGGGCCACGAACGGATTCTTCGACGGAGCGATCGACGAGGCGCGCGTCTGGAGCGTTGCGCGCACCCAATCCGAGATCCAGGCGACCGCCAACGCGCAGCTCGCGGCGGCCCAGGCCGGCCTGGCGGCGCGGTGGAGCCTCGACGAAGGTTCCGGCACGGTCGTCAACGCGAGCGCCGGGACCGAGGTGCCGGGCACGATCACGGGCAGCAACTACGCCTGGTCCGGTCCGGCGCCCTTCAGCCTCTCCTTCTCGACGCCCGACGCGCCGTCGGGCCTCCAGGCCACGGCTCCCACCCACGCCGCCGTCCTGCTCACCTGGAATGACCAATCGAACAATGAGTCCTCGTTCCAGATCGAGCGCTCGACGTCGGGGAGCGGCGGGCCCTTCACGCCGCTTGCGACCGTCGCCGCCAACACGACGTCCTACGCGGACGTCGGCCTCGATCCCGCCACCGGGTACTGCTACCGGGTGCGCGCGGTGAACGGAAACGGCGCTTCGGCGTACGGGGGACCGGCGTGCGCGACCACGCCGTTCTCGACGAACACCGGGCTGGATTTTGGAAATGGCGGGTACGCGTCGTTCGGAAACGCCTCCGCGCTCCAGCTCTCCACGTTCACGATCGAGATGTGGATGCGGCGCGATGGCGCGGGAACCGGCACGAACACCGGAACCGGCGGCATCCCCGACCTGATCCCGCTCTTCGCCAGGGGACGCGCCGAGGCGGAAACGGCGACCCAGGACATCAACTACATCTTCGGCATCCGCGCCTCGGACAACGTGCTGTGCGCGGACTTCGAGGAAGGCGCCGCCGGAGCCTCCCCCAGCCTGAACCATCCGATCGCGGGAGCGACGCCGATCGGAATCGGGTCCTGGCATCACGTCGCCGCCACGTACGACGGCTCGACGTGGAAGCTCTATCTCGACGGCAACCTCGACGCCTCGCTCACCGTGGGGCAGCCGGTCGCGGCCGCCAGCACCGTGGCCGCTTCGCTTGCGAGCGCACTTCTCTCCACAGGCGCCGCGGCCGGATTCTTCGACGGAGCGGTGGACGAAGTACGAGTGTGGAACGTGGCGCGCACCCAGGACCAGATCCAGTCGACGGCCAACGTGCCGATCGACGCGTCCGCCAGCGGCCTCGTCGCGCGGTGGAGCCTGGACGAGGGATGGGGCCCGTCGTTCGCCGGTTCCGCGGGAACCTCGGTGAACGGGACGCTGATGGGCAGCCCGTACGCATGGGACGGCGGGGCGCCGTTCGACCTCGCCCTGAACCACGCGCCCGGCGCTCCGGTCGCGGTCGCTCCCGCGAACGGAGCCACCGGCGTTTCGACCTCGCCGACGCTCACCGCGAACGTGACCGACCCGGACGGCAACGCGCTCCAAGTCGCCTTCTACGGTCGCGCCGAATCGGGCACCCCGGGGCCGGACTTCACGATCATCGGAATCCCCGATACGCAGTACTACACCGGGCAGCTGAACGGCGGCACGAACGCGATCTTCCAGTCCCAGACGAACTGGATCGTGGCGAACAAGGACGCGCTCCACATCGCGTACGTCGCCACGCTGGGGGACTGCGTGGAGCACGGCGACAACAGCGGGAACGACATCGAGTGGCAGCGCGCCGACGCGTCCTACTCGATCATCGAAGATCCCGTGACCACTGGACTCCTGCATGGAATTCCCTACGGCGTGACGGTCGGGAACCACGACCAGTCCCCGATCGGGAACCCCGACGGAACCACGACCTTCTACAACCAGCATTTCGGGTCGTCCCGGTTCAGCGGCCGCAGCTACTACGGCGGGCACTACGGCGCGAACAACGACAACTGGTACGACCTGTTCAGCGCGGGCGGGATGGACTTCCTGGTGATCTCGCTGGAGTACGACCCCACTCCCGACCCCGCGATCATGGCCTGGGCGGACAACCTCCTCACGACGTACGCGAGCCGGAAGGCCATCCTCCTCAGCCACTTCATCGCGAACACCGGCAACCCGGCCGGCTTCGGACCTCAGGGGCAGGCGATCTACGACGCGTTCAAGGGGCACGCCAACGTGTCGCTGCTGCTCTGCGGCCACGTGCCGGGCGAGGGGCGCCGCCAGGATACCTATCTCGGCAACACGATCCACACGCTCATGGCCGACTACCAGGGGCGCACCAACGGCGGAAACGGCTGGCTCCGGATCCTCCAGTTCTCACCCGCGAACAACACGCTGCGCGTGCGGACCTACTCGCCCTTGCTGGACCAGTACGAGGCCGATGCCGATTCCAGCAGCCAGTTCACGCTGACCTATCCGATGACGACGACGCCCGCGTTCGCGTTGATCGGGACGACCGGTGGGGTGATGTCCGGCGGCACGGCCTCGGTAGCGTGGCCGGGACGTACGGCGGGCACCACGTACGAGTGGTACGCGACGGCGAACGACGGCGCCGCGACGACGGTCGGGACGGTTTCACGCTTCTCGACGGCCGAGGCTCCGACCTACACGCTCGCGACATCCGTGACTCCGGCAGGGGGAGGCGCGGTCACCCGAAATCCAAACCAGGCGAGTTACATCGAGGGTTCTGCCGTCGAAGTCACCGCCGTCCCGAGCACGGGATACCACTTCGTGAACTGGACGGGCGACCTCACGGGGTCGACGAATCCCCAGACCATCGCCATGGACGCCAATAAGTCCGTCACGGCAACCTTCGCGATCGATACCTACACGATCACCGCGACGGCAGGTGCCGGCGGGAGCATCACCCCGTCCGGTGCCGTCACCGTGAACTACGGCGCGGACCAGGCCTTCACGATCACGCCGGACGTCGGCCATCACCTCGTCGACGTGAAGGTGGACGGCAGCTCGATCGGCGCGATCGCCAGCTACACGTTCGGCACGGTCACGGCGGCGCACACGATCGAGGCCACGTTCGCGATCGACACCTACACGATCACGGCGACGGCGGGAGCCGGCGGGAGCATCACCCCGCCAGGTGCCGTTACCGTGAATTTCGGCGCGGACCAGGCCTTCGCGATCACACCGGACGTCGGCCATCACCTCGTCGACGTGAAGGTGGACGGCGGCTCGATCGGCGCGATCGCCGGCTACACGTTCAGCACGGTCACGGCGGCGCATACGATCGAGGCGACCTTCGCGATCGACACCTACACGATCACGGCGACGGCAGGTGCCGGCGGGAGCATCAGTCCCTCCGGAGACATCGCCGTGAATTTCGGCGCCGACCAGGCCTTCACGATCGCTCCGTCGACGGGGTATCACATCGCCAGCGTGCTCGTGGACGGCGCCTCGGTGGGACCCGTGGGAAGCTACACGTTCAGCGGGGTTACCGCGGGGCACACGATCGCGGCGAGCTTCGCGGCGAATACCTTCACGATCACGGCTTCGTCCGGACCGGGTGGAGCGATCAGCCCCTCCGGCGACGTCGGTGTCAGCGAAGGAGAAGACAAGACCTTCACGATCACGCCGGCGACGGGGTATCACGTCGCGGACGTGCTCGTGGACGGCGCTTCGGTCGGCGCCGTCGCGTCCTTCACCTTCCAGGCGATCGCCGCGGGCCACACGATCGCGGCGAGCTTTGCGCTCGACACGTTCACGATTACGGCTTCAGCCGGTTCCGGCGGAGCCATCGATCCCTCCGGCAGCGTCACGGTCGCCTACGGGTCCGACCGGGCCTTCACGATCGCTCCGTCGACGGGTTACCACATCGCCGACGTGCTCGTGGACGGGACGTCGATCGGAGCGGTGGGGACCTACACGTTCACCGCCGTCACCGCGGGTCACACGGTCGCGGCGAGCTTCGCGATCGACACGTTCACGATCACGGCTTCAGCCGGTTCCGGCGGCGCCATCGATCCCTCCGGCAGCGTCACGGTCGACTACGGGTCCGACCAGACCTTCACGATCACGCCGACGCTCGGATACCACATCGCGGACGTGCTGGTGGACGGGACCTCGATCGGAGCGATGGGGACCTATACCTTCACCGCCGTCGCCGCCGGCCACACGATCGCGGCGTCCTTTGCGCTCGACACGTTCACCATCGCGGCCTTCGCCGGCCCGGGCGGTGCCATCGATCCGTCGGGCGACGTCGCCGTCGGCTACGGGCTCGATCGGGCCTTCACGATCACTCCGAACGCCGGGTACCACGTCGCCGACGTGCTGGTGGACGGCAGCTCGGTCGGTCCGGTCTCGACGTACACGTTCACGGGCGTGACCGGCGACCACTCCATCGCGGCGACGTTCGCGATCAACACGTACACGATCACCGCCTCCGCCGGGCCGAACGGGAGCATCGCTCCCTCCGGCGCGACCACCCTGAACTACGGTGACGGTCAGAGCTACACGATCACCGCCGATCCCGGCTATCACGTCCTCGACGTGCTCGTCGACGGCGGCTCGGTGGGCGCCGTGACGACGTACGCATTCGCCGGCGTGGCGGCGGACCACACCATCGCGGCCAGCTTCGAGGCGAACTTCGACGCCCTCGATTTCGCGGGCACGAACGCCTACGCCTCCTTCGGCAATCCGGCCGAGCTCAAGCTCTCCGCCTTCACGATCGAGATGTGGATGCGGCGCGACGGGACTGGCGCGGGCACCAACACCGGCACCGGCGGGATCGCGGACCTCGTGCCGCTCTTCGCCAAGGGACGCGCCGAAGCGGAGGATCCGCTCAAGGACATCAACTACATCTTCGGGGTGCAGGCCTCGACGGGCGTCCTTGGCGCCGATTTCGAAGAGGCGGCCTCGCCGAGCCCCAATCCCAGCCTCAACCACCCGGTGCTCGGCACCACGCCCCTCACGATCGGGACCTGGTATCACGTGGCCGCGACGTACGACGGGTCGACGTGGCGCCTGTACGTCAATGGCGCCCAGGACGCGGAGCTCGCGGTCGGGCGCGCGGTCGCGGTCTCCAGCAACGTCGCGGTCTCGCTGGCGAGCGCGCTCAACTCGACCAACCAGCCGGCCGGCTTCTTCGACGGGCGCGTGGATGAGGTGCGCGTGTGGAGCACCGCGCGCACGGCGACTCAGATCGCTTCGACGATCGACGCCCGCCTGACCGCACCCGCGCCCGGCCTCGTCGCCCGATGGGGAATGGACGAGGGGACCGGAGCGGCGATCCAGAGCATGGCGGGAACAGCCCTTCCGGGAACGCTGACGGGATCGGGATACGCCTGGTCCACGGGCGCCCCGTACGACGTTCCGACGTTCACGGTCACCGCCGCCGCGGGCCCGGGCGGGGGGATCGATCCCTCCGGCGCCGTTCCCGTGATCCCGGGTTCGACGCCATCGTTCACGATCACGCCCGACGCCTGCCACGACATCGCCGACGTCATGGTTGACGGCGCGTCGGTGGGCGCCGTCGGCTCGTACACCTTCCCGCCGGTCTCCGCGAGCGCGCACAGCATCACCGCCTCGTTCTCGCTCCGGTCGTTTGCCATCTCGGCGTCGGCCGGCCCGAACGGAACCGTTTCCCCGGCGGGATCGACGCTCGTCGGCTGCGGATCCGACCAGGGGTACACGATCGCCGCGGACGCCGGTTACCACGTGGCTGACGTGCTCGTGGACGGCGCCTCGGTGGGCGCGGTCGGTGCGTACACCTTCACGGGCGTGACCGCGTCCCATACGATCGCGGCTGTGTTCGCCGCAAACGGCGACGCGCTGGCTCTGGCCGGCACGAACGGCTACGTGCTGTTCGGCAATCCGCCGGAGCTCAAGCTGAACGCCTTCACGATCGAGATGTGGGTGCGGCGCGACGGAACCGGAGTCGGAACCAACACCGGCGCCGGCGGCATCGCCGATCTCGTCCCGCTCTTCTCCAAGGGCCGCGCCGACGTGGAAGATCCGCTGCGCGACATCAACTACATCGTGGGCGTGCAGGCCTCGACCGGCGTCCTCGCCGCCGACTTCGAGGAAGCGGCCGCCCCGAGTCCGAATCCCAGCCTGAACCATCCGGTGCTGGGCGCGACGCCGCTCACGGTGGGCACGTGGTACCACGTGGCCGCGACGTATGACGGGTCGGCCTGGCGTCTCTATGTGAACGGGAGGCTCGACGCGCAGCTCGCCGTCGGCCGCGGCGTGGCCTCGGCCAGCGACGCGCCGGTGGCGCTCGGGACCGCGATGACGACCGCCGTGCCCGCGGCGGGGTTCTTCCAGGGCGTCTGCGACGAGGTCCGGATCTGGAGCGTGGCGCGCACGCCGGCCGAGATCCTCGCGACGATCAACGATCGCATCATCACGCCGGCGACAGGACTGGTTGCCCGCTGGGGGCTGGACGAGGGGACGGGAACGCTCGTGCAGAGCACGGCCGGGGTCCCGCTGGATGGGACGGTCACCGGCTCGGGCTTCAACTGGACCACCGGCGCGCCGTTCAACGCGGCGCCGCCGACGCCTCCGGCCCTGCCGAGCAACCTGACGGCGGAGGGGGTTTCCGCGGGACGCATCGACCTGACCTGGACCGACGGCTCGGACAACGAGAGCGGGTTCGAGATCGAGCGCTCCACGTCGGGGAGCGGCGGGCCGTTCGCCCCGCTGATCACCGTGGCCGCCGACGCGACGACCTATTCGAACACCGGCCTCGCGCCGGCGACGGAGTATTGCTATCGGATCCGCGCCGTCAACGGGGCGGGATCTTCCAGCTATGACGGGCCGGTCTGCACGTCGACCGAGGCCACGCCGGCGTTCGCGCTGGCGTTCAACGGGAGCACCTACGTCAACTTCGGCGATCCCGCGGCGCTCGACCTCCCGCAGTTCACGATCGAGACCTGGTTCCGGCGCGACGGCGCCGGCACCACGGCGTCGACCGGATCGGGAGGCGTGACCGACGCGATCCCGCTCGTCACCCACGGCACCTCCCAGGCCGACGGGAGCAACGTGGACATGAACTTCTTCCTCGGGATCAAGAGCGCCGGCTCGGTCCTCTGCGCCGACTTCGAGGAGGGTGCCGGGGGCGCGAGCCCCGGGCTGAACCATCCGATTCTCGGCGTCACCCCGATCACGAACGGCGTCTGGTATCACGCCGCCGCGACCTACGACGGCGCGACCTGGAAGCTCTATCTGAACGGCAACCTTGAGAGTCAGCTCGCGGTGGGCCAGCCCGTGCAGTCGGCTTCGATCCAGCTCGCGGCGCTTGCCTCGTCGATCACGTCGACCGGAACCGCGCAGGGCTTCTTCGTCGGAGCGCTGGACGAGACGCGGATCTGGAACGCGGCACGGACCCAGGCGGACATCCAGGGGGCCATCAACGCACAGATCGCCGCTCCGGCGGCGGGTCTGGTCGCCCGCTGGGCGCTGGACGAGGGCTCCGGCACGGCCGTGGGCAGCTCGGCAGGAACTTCGGTGAACGGAACGATCAGCGGCACCGCGTACACGTGGGTCGCCGGCGCGCCGTTCAACCTGGCGTTCAACCTGCCGCCGACCGCACCGCTGCTGGTCGGACCGGCGGACCAGGCCGCCGATGTGGGGCTTGCGCCCACCCTCCAGGTGTCGGCTTCCGATCCCGACGGACAGAGCCTGACCGTCCAGTTCTACGGACGCTCGGCGGTGTCCACGCCCGGGAGCGATTTCACCATCGTGGGCATGCCGGACACGCAGTACTACACGGGCGAGCTGAACGGCGGGACGAACGCGATCCTGCTGTCGCAGACCAGCTGGATCACGGCGAACCGGGCCTCGCGCAACATCGGCTACGTCGCCACGCTGGGCGATTGCGTAGAGCACGGCGACAACGGCGGCAACGACATCGAGTGGCAGCACGCCGACGCGGGCTATTCCCTCATCGAGAATCCGGGAACGACCGGGCTGCCCGAGGGGCTCCCGTACGGGATCACGGTGGGGAACCACGACCAGTCGCCCAACGGAAATCCCGACGGCGCCACGACGGTCTTCTACAACCAGTACTTCGGGTCGGCGCGGTTCACCGGGCGCTCCTATTACGGCGGCCACTACGGCTCGAACAACGACAACTGGTACAACCTCTTCAGTGCGGGGGGCATGGACTTCGTCGTCATCTCCCTGGAGTACGACACCACTCCGGACGCGGCGATCCTGGACTGGGCGGACGGACTCCTCACGACGTACGCCAACCGCCGCGCGATCCTCCTCTCGCACAACTTCATCGGGACCGGCAACCCGGGCGCCTGGAGCGCGCAGGGGCAGGCCACGTACGACCGGCTGAAGACCCACACCAATCTCTTCCTGATGCTCTGCGGGCACGTGCCGGGCGAAGGCCGTCGCGTCGACACCTTCAACGGCAATACCGTGTACACGGTGATGTCCGACTACCAGGGGCGGACGAACGGCGGCAACGGCTGGCTGCGCCTCATGCAGTTCTCGCCATCCAACAACGTCATCCACGTCACCACCTACTCGCCCTGGCTGGACCAGACCGAGAACGACGCCGACAGCCAGTTCGATATCCCGTATTCGATGAGCTCCGCCGAGTCGTACGCGCTGCTGGGAACGGTGCCCGGCGTCATGTCCGGAAGCACGGCCAGCCTCACGCTGGCCGGGTTGGCCGGCGGGACGCCCTATCAGTGGTACGTCACCGTGAGCGACGGCGTGGCCACCGCGACCGGACCGACGTGGGGGTTCACGACGCATGCGATCACCGGGGTGGCGGAACAGCCGGTCACCGCGTTCTCGATGCGGATGACGTCCAGCAACCCCACGTCGTCCGGCGCCTCGATCGCCTTCGATCTGCCGCGCCCCGAGCGGGTTCAGGTCGAGCTGTTCGACGCCGCGGGCCGGCTCGTGGCGACGCTGGCCAACGCGGAATATCCGACGGGCCGCCATTCCCTGCGCTGGGAAGGGCGGACGGCGCATGGACAGGCGCCCTCCGGCGTCTATTTCGTGCGCTTCCGGGCGCCGGGGCACGCGCTGACCCGGCGGTTCGTACTCCTCCGTTAGGAATGGGGGGTACTTCGGGACCATGTCTCGAGGGGGCGCCGCCGCTCTAGAGTCTAAGTGGGTTGGCCCACCCCTCTCGACCGGCGCCGTTCGGCCGGTCGCCGGCCGGAACCATGGGGGATGTGATGGAAGGCAAGGACGCGGTATGGCTCCTGGTGCTGATCTGCATGCTTCTCGCCGTGATGGCGCTCGCCGGCAAGATCCAGCCCATGATCGCGGGAGGCGCGTTCGCTGCCGCGCTCGCGATTCTGGGAGTGCTCTCGCGCGGGTTCCGCAAGCGGTCGCACAAGACGCTGCCCTCGTAGGCAGGTGAGCGGTCGCGCGCGGTGGATCGTCGCCGCGCGCGGCGGCCACCCGTTCAGATCGAGGGTGGCTCGATCCCCATCAGGCGCAGGTACAGATTGAGCTGACCGCGGTGATGGATCTCGTGCTCGTGCACGCGATCCAGGATGCAATGCAGCGTGTAGGAGAATTCCCGCCCCGAGGGATCGCGCCAGGTGATCACCTTGGTAAGGTCCGACGCCGGGCGTTCGAGCTGCCGCTGCGTGTTCCGGTGCCATTTCTCGAGCGCCGCGAAGAGCGACGCATGGTCCGGCAGGTCGACCACGTTGGTCCACCCCTGCTCGGGCGGCTCGGCAGGCGCGACCCACTCCTCGTAGGCACCCCCCTCGATGACCACGTGGATCCAGTGCCGTTCGCATTCGGCGATGTGAACGATCATCTGGTGCGCGGTGAACATCTCCGGACGCGGCTTGAAGTCGAACTTCTCGCGAGGCAGCGCCGCGACCGCCGCGAGGAGAAACGGACGGTGCTGGGTGTCCCAGAAGGGGTAATACGCTCGGATCGTGCCCGCGTAATCGGCTGCCGAGACGTTCCGGCCCGCGTCGCGGAGCTGTTCCGGTTTGAGTGTCGTGCTGGGCATGGGGTCCCTCGATGAGTTGGGGGTCTTCAGTGGCTGTATTGGGCCCGCATCTTCGCCATCATCTCACGCCACGCGGGCGACGTGCCCGCCTCAATGGCGAAGGCGGATGTCTTCTCCAGAGCCTTCAGGCACTCCCTCCGGCGTCCCGCTCGACCCAGCGCGTCGGCGTAGCGGAACCACATCTCCACGACGCCTTCTGCAGGGGATACGGCGGCTCTTCGCACGGGACTCCGATCCCGCTCCGAGAGATGCGGGCCGGCGAAATCAGATGCTCGGGCGTGTCCGAGGCTGACTCGGATCGCGGTCGTGTCGACGGTGGAGGGCGCTGGCGTGGCCCGGCACAGATAGACCGGACCCGCCAGTGCCGATCGCGCGGCGAAACCCGGAGGGAACCCGTCTTCGGATACCGTGATGGCAAAGGCGAGTGGTCTTCGAAAGGTCCCTGAGGCCTGCTGGTCCATCCATCCACGGATGATCTGATCGGAGACGTACACGATGTTCGAGCCGGCTCTCTGCGGCGTGAGCGAATCCAACACACTGTCCGCAAAGGGAAGAGGAACGCGAAGCCGGTCCCGCACCATGCGCGCGTACCAGGGCGCCTGGAGAAGCGATCGGTTGACCACGGCCACGTCCGGGCGCAGGCGATCTCTCATCTGGAGCGCCCAGAGCGGATAGCTGTCCATGTCTCCGTTCGTCACGAGCACGGCGCTGTCCGGCAGATCCTGCAGCATCCACCGGGCGCGGGCCAGAACGGGAGGCATCAGAAACCCCGTCTCGAGGAGTTTCGACAGCGAACGCTGCTCCAGGTCGGTGCGGCCTCGTCGACTGGATTCCAGGAACATGCCGAGCCACGCGTTGCCGTCGGTCGAGTCGCATTCGACCGCGAGCAGCAAGTGCGTCCACGTGGAGTCGGGGCTCGCGAGCGGCCACGGCCCATATTGGCTGTTGTAGCAGTCGCCGAGAACTTCGTGCGCGAAGGCATGGCGAGGATCCAGGGCGAGGGCCCTTCGAGCGAAGAGAACGCCTTCCCCGAGCTGGCCAAGCCTGCGGCAGGTCTCCGCCAGGTAGGCGTAGGTCTCGGGATTGCGCGTTCCATCTTCCACGTCCGTCCGCAGCTCGACATAGGCGTCCGGAAGGCGGTTCTCGAGGAACGCGGAGCGCCCCGCCGGCGAGACCGGATCCAGCGCGGCGGCTAGGGGCGGGTCCCACTCGAAGAAGTAGGATGTCGCTTCCTTCCGGCTGTGCACGCCCGCCGAGTCCTGCAGATCGAGCTGCGTCTGCTCGTACACGTAGTTCGGCTGCATCGACACGCGGTCGAGGACGATTTCGAGGGTGGTCGTTCGGGTCACGCTGAGCAGGGCCGGCCCGGACGGAGCGCCGAGTGCCGGCATCTTCGATAATGTCTCCCGCAGGGCGCGCTCGAAGGTTCGACGCGCCTCTTCACCCGTGGTGCGGGCCTCCCAGTAGAGGCGGTCCAGCCTCCCGCCGGTCCGGGTGGGACCGTGATTCTGGAATCGGACGTCGCTCTCGATCGTGCCCGAAACCCAGGGCAGCGGGATTCGGGCGTCGACTTGCATGCCCGGGTCGAGGGTGGATTCGATCCACTGTCCAACCCAGGTATTCCAGACCTCACCGCTCTTCGCCTCGAGCTTGGCGCGCATCTCCGGACTTCGGTAGAGCTCGAGGAACTGCTTCAGGAGGGTCGTGTCCGGAACGGCCCCGATCTTCTTGCGGATCCAGGATTCGACCTGGGCGAGGTATTCGTCGCTGATATGGCATCCCAGGAACGCGCCGTCCCGGCTGATCGTCATGGGAGGCTCGTTGCTCGCCATCTCCATGATGTCGTCGATCATCGAACGTGGAGTCCGCGAGGACCCCATCACGAAATCCACGACGTGGGGTTCCTCACTCTGCAGCTTGAGCTCTCCCGGATGGGGTGTCGCGTACAGGTGCGCCACCTCGTGGGTCACCATGGTCGTGGTGTCGGTCTCGGTGATCGTGGTCACTCCCACCCGGGAAGGGACGGGCCAACGGAAGGTGAGGGGCGGTGCGGCCCGGGAGGAGACGGGATGCAGCAGCACCCCGGCGATGCAGGTGACAGCCAGGCCGCATCGCTTCCATGGCCACGCGCTTCGGACGGATTCGGTCACGGAAGCCTCGATGGTTGCGGGGAGCAACCCGACACTAGCGCAAGCGAGAGGGGGGCACAATCACGGGAGCATCGAACCGAGGCCGAAGGGAGCGGCCTGATCGAAAAACATGGTGCGGAAGGGGGGATTTGAACCCCCACGCCCGTGAAGGCACTGGACCCTGAACCCAGCGCGTCTGCCAGTTCCGCCACTTCCGCACCGAAGATGCGGGCGTTGTAGAGCGGGCCAGTATAACGAGCTACGCTCCGGCCCGTCAATCGAGGCTTCCCCGCCCTCATTGCGCCACCGACCCCCGCATGGTACAAGCAACAGACCGAGGGGGAGAGACGACGGGATGGCGCGCGACCAGGATTCCAAGCCCAAACAGGACAAGACCAAGCGCGAAGACGAGCGCCGCGTGATCGCGACGAACCGGAAGGCTCGTCACGACTACTGGGTCATCGAGACCTACGAGACCGGCATCGAGCTTCGGGGGAGCGAGGTCAAGTCGCTGCGCGACGCCAAGGCGCAGCTTCAGGACGCTTACGCCTCCATCGAAGGCGGGCAGCTGTTCCTGCGCAGCGCCCACATCAATCCGTACGATCCCGCGGCGCACGAGAACCACGACCCCACGCGCGCGCGGCGGCTTCTCATGCATCGCGCGGAGATCCGCCGCCTGGCCACCAAGCTCGAGGAGTCGGGGCTGACGCTGGTGCCGCTCTCGCTCTACTTCAAGAACGGGAAGGTGAAGGTGGAGCTGGCCCTGGTGCGCGGACGGCGCGAATTCGACAAGCGCGCGAAGCTGGACGAGCGTCGCTCCCGCCGGGAGCTGCGCGGGGTCATGCGCGGGGAGCGCCCGGACTGATGCGCGACGTTCCGACCCGCGTCTCTCTCCTGCTGTTCCTTCTATTCCTGCTCGCCGCGCTCGTTCCCGCGCTGACGCGCGCCGAGCGCTCGGCCGCGCCGATCACGGTCATCTATCCCGAGCCGCGCAATCCGGAGCGCTTCGTCCCGATCGTTCTGGACGGCGTCCGCTACGTCTCGACGAACGACCTGGCGCGCGTCTTCGGCGCCACCAAGTACTGGCGGCCGGAGATCCAGAAGCTCTCGCTCCGGATCGGCGAGCACACGCTGCGCTTTTCGATCGGGGCGCCGGTGGTGCTCGTCGACGAGGCGGCGAAGAACCTGATCCGGCCCGCGACTCTCGTGCGCGGGGTGGTCTACGCGCCCGAGGAGATCGTCGAGCGCATCTTCGATTGGGGACTGGCGAGCGACGCGGCGTGGGACGAGACGGGGCGCACGATCCGCTTCCGCGGCGTCGTGCACTCCGTGCGTCAGGCGCAGCTCTTCGTGCGCGGCCGGGTGACCGAGGTCTCCGCGACGCTGGGCAGGAGCCTTCCCGCGCGCCTCCTCTACGCAATGCCGGGCGAGGTGCGGGTGCTCTTCGAGGGGGGAACCCTCGACACGGCCCACGTCTTCACCGGGGGCGCGGTCGCGCGCGGCGAGATCCGCGAGATCCCGGGCGGCGTGGACCTGCGCCTGGTTCTCGGCGACAGCGCGGTCGGCTATCAGGTCTCGAGCGCGCCGAACCGCATGAAGGTGGCGGTGACCGACGACCCGGGGCTGGTCGAGGCCGGGCTCTTCACGCCGCTCGAGCCGCTGCGGGTCGGCGGCAAGCCGAACGCCGTGCGCACGATCGTGATCGATCCCGGACATGGCGGCACCGACCTCGGCGCCCAGCTCCCGGGCGGGATGGCCGAGAAGGACGCCACGCTCGAGATCGCCCGCTCGCTGCGCACCGCGCTCGCGTCGCGCCTGAACGCGAAGATCGTGCTCACGCGCGAGAGCGACGTCCTCCTCTCGCCGGCGCGGCGCGCCGAGCTCGCGAACGAGGCGGGGGCGGACCTTTTCATCAGCATCCACCTGGAGGGTGATGGAACCATCAAGGGGGGCGGCTTCCGGCTCCTCGCCGAGTCTCCGGTCGCGTCGCCGAACGAAGGAGGCGGCGTCCCGGTCGTGCTGCCGGGGGATGGAGACGGGATCGAGCTCAAGCCGTGGCGCTCGGCGCAGTCGGCGGTGGTGGGGGCGAGCATCGCGTTCGCCCAGACCGTGGCCGACGCGCTCGCGCGCTCCTTCCCGCAGGCTCCGGTGCTGGTGCGGACCGGTGGCATGAGCGTCCTGGAGCCGGTCCTCTGCCCGGCGATCGTCGTGGAGTCGGCCCCCGCGGCCCGATCCGGCCCCGAATCGATGAGCATGCGGGGCTACACCACCTACGACTACACCCAGACCGTGGCGCGCGCGATCGAGGACTTCGTGCGAAAATCGAGAGCATGAGCCAGACCTTCGGCAGCCCCGGACCGGCTGGCGTCGCGCGCCGCCGATGGATCGTGGGCGGCATCGCCGCGGCGCTGGGGATCGCCATCGCCCTTCTGATCTGGAAGGCGCCCTGGCGGCGGAACGAGCTGGGCCTCTCGCGCTATTCGCCCGTCGCCGCGGAGCTGGAGGGCGTGCGCGGCGTCTACCTCTACTACGCGCTTCCCAATTCCGACAGTCTCGTCGCCGAATACCGCGACGTCGTCGTGAAGGACCATCCGGTGGACCAGGTGCGCGCGATCTTCCGCGAGCTGATCGCCGGTCCCTCGGGGAACCGCATCTCGCCCTTTCCCGATGGCACCGAGCTGCTCAACACCTACTGGACGCAGCGGGGGACGCTCTACCTCGACTGGAACCGGGCGCTGGTCGCGGGATTCCGCGGCGGCACTGGGCGCGAGCGGCAGCTGCTCGGCTCGATCGTGAAGAGCGCGGTCGAGAACCTGCCCGAAGTGCAGCGCGTCACGATTCTCGTCGAGGGAAGCCCGATCGAGACGATCGGGGGCCACTTCGACACCCTGCAGCCGCTCGAAGCCGAGGACTGGCGCTAGCGTGCGGCTCGGCGTCTTCGATTCCGGCATCGGCGGTCTCACCGTCGTGCGCCATCTGCGGCGGCTCCTTCCCTCGTGGGAGATCGTCTACTTCGGCGATACGGCGCGCGTTCCCTACGGCGCCAAGTCGGACGCGACCGTACGGCGCTTCGCCTCCGAGGCGGTGCGCTTCCTCTCCCAGTTCCACGTGAGCCGGATCGTCGTCGCGTGCAACACCGTCTCGGCCGTCGCGCTGCGGCACCTGGAGCGCGAATTCCAGGGATTGCCCGTGACCGGCGTCATCGTGCCCGGGGCCGATGCCGCCGTGCGCGCCACGAAGAACGGACGGATCGGCGTGATCGGGACGCGCGCCACGGTGGCGAGCGCGGCCTATCAACACGCGATCGCCGCGGCTTCCCGCCGCGCCGGCGTGCGCACGCGCGTCTGGGCCGAGCCCTGCCCGATGCTCGTGCCGTTCGCGGAGGAGGGGCTGCAGAACTCGAAAGCGGCGCGCGAAGTGCTGCGCGAATACCTGGCGCCCCTCGCGCGCCGCCGCATCGACACCTTGATCCTCGGGTGCACGCACTACCCCGTGTTCAAGCGCGCGATCCGCGCGGTGCTGGGGCGGCGCGTCCAGCTCATCGACTCGGGAGAAGCGACGGCGCGTCGCCTGGCCGCGGCGGTGCGTGCCGAATCGCGCGCGTCCGCGCGGTCCGCTCGGCGGGTTCCGGCGGCGCGGGGTCCCGCGCGAGCCGCGCGAGCGGATGGGCGCGGCTCGCTCGAGTGCTTCGTCTCTGACATTCCGCAGCAGTTCGAGCTCGTGGGCCGGCGGTTTCTCGGCAAGGCGATGGGACGCGTGCGCAACGTGCCTCAGGACGACCTGCCGTGGTTCGAGCGCCCGGCGAGCTGGGCGCGATGAGCCCCGCACGCCCGAAATCCCGTTCGGTGGCGCGGTCGGCCTCGCGTTCGGTGGCGCGGCCGGTGGTCGGTCCGGCGGCTCGTCCTGGCCGCCGCGTTGACGGACGCCGCGCCGCGGAGCTCCGTCCCCTCTCGATCCGGCGCGGCTACCTGAAGAACGCCGAGGGTTCGGCGCTGATCCAGATGGGCGGCACGATCGTCCTGTGCGCGGCGACCGTCGAGGAGCGCGTGCCCCCCTGGCTGCGCGGCGGAGGCCGGGGGTGGATCACCGCCGAGTACAGCATGCTGCCGCGCTCCTCCCACGAGCGGATCCAGCGGGAAGTGAACCGGGGGCACGTGGGCGGCCGCACGCAGGAGATCCAGAGGCTCATTGGACGGTCGCTCCGCGCCGTCGCGAATCTCGAGGCGCTCGGCGAGCGGCAGATCCTGATCGACTGCGACGTCATCGAGGCGGACGGCGGAACCCGGACCGCCTCCATCACGGGGGCGTTCATCGCGCTCGCCGACGCGATTCGATGGCTCTCGGCGCGGGTGAAGCTGCCGGGACCGCCGCTGCGCGATTTCGTGGCCGCCGTCTCGGTCGGGCTCGTGAACGGCGCGCCCGCGCTCGACCTCTGCTACGCGGAAGACTCCAAGGCGCAGGTCGACATGAACCTGGTCATGACCGGCGCCGGTCGTCTCGTGGAGATCCAGGGGACCGCCGAGGGGGAAGCCTTCAGCGAGCGCGAGCTGGCGCAGCTGATCGATCTGGGCAAGGGCGGCATCCGCCGGCTCATCGCCGAGCAGCGGAGCGTGCTCGGCATCCGGACCCTCCCGAAGATCTGGGCGTGATCGAGCGGGTCGTTCTCGCGACCCGTAACGCCGGCAAGGCGCGCGAGCTCGAGGAACTCCTGAGCGGGATCGCCGGCCGCCTGGAGTCGCTGGATGCCTACCCCGGCGTGATCCTTCCCCCCGAAGGGCACCAGTCGTTTGCCGAGAACGCGCGCGCCAAGGCGCTGGCCGTGAGCGCCGCGCTGGGCGCGGCCGCCATCGGCGACGACTCGGGGCTCGAGGTCGACGCCCTGGGCGGGGAGCCCGGGATCCGGTCGGCGCGCTACGCCGGCGGGGGCGCCGGCGACGAGGCGAACAACGCGCTCCTGCTCGAGCGGTTGGCCGGCATCCCGCCGGAGCGGCGGACGGCCCGGTTTCGCTGCGTCCTGGCGCTCGAGGTTCCCGGCGCGCCGGGCGCGCTGGTCGAAGGAGTGTGCGAGGGGGCGATCGCGGAAGCGCCGCGGGGGTCCCGTGGGTTCGGGTACGACCCGCTGTTCGTGCCGAGCGGGGAGACGCGAACGTTCGCCGAGCTGTCGAGCAAGGCCAAGGACGCGATCAGCCACCGGGCGCGCGCGGCGGCGGCCCTGCGCCAGGCGCTGGCGGGGCCGCGATAAACCCGATCCTTTTCGGCTGCCGCGTCGTACACTGGTCCGGTTCCGGACCCGAGGTCGTCGCCTCGGCCGCATCGCGACCCCGACACCGTCTACGTGTCTCGTCATAGAGGAGGAACGCCGTGGCTGCTCCGATTCGAATCGCCATCGTCGGGGACAAGAACCCCGACTTCGTGTCGCACCAGACCACCGGGCCGGCCCTCGAGCACGCGGCCGCGAAGCTCGGCGTGCCGGTCGAGGTCGAGTGGATCGGCACGGCGTCGATCGATCCCGCCCATCCCGAATCGGTTTTGGCTGACTGGGATGGATTGTGGATCAACGCCGGCAGCCCCTACGCCAGCCGACCCGGCGCCCTGGCCGCCATCCGCTACGGCCGCGAGGGGAAGCGCCCGATGCTCGCCACCTGCGCCGGCTTCCAGTACGGCCTGCTCGAGTTCGCGCACAACGTCCTCGGCCGGACCGATCTGGAACACGAGGAGGATGCTCCAAACGCCGAGAACCTCCTGATCCATCAGGTGTCCTGTCCCGTTCCCGGCCGCGAGGACGACGCGCCCAAGCTCTCCGGGCCGCCGCAGCGCGTGCACATCCGGGAAGAATCCCGTGCCCGCGAGATCCTCGGCACCGACCGCATCGAGGAAGAGTATTTCTGCAACTTCGAGCTGAACCCCGATTACGACGAGCTCTTCGAGGAGCACGGCCTGGAGTTCACGGGCTTCGGCGACCGCGGCGATTCGCGTATCTTCGAGGTGCCGGAGCATCCCTTCTACATCGCGACCCTTTTCCAGCCTCAGCGGAAGTCGCGCCCCAACGCGCCCCATCCGATGGTCGTGGCCTTCGTGCGCGCCGCGGCGAGGGAGCTGGCCGGGAGCGAAGAACCCGCCGTTCGCTAGTCGAGGACCCGAAGCGGGCTGGGGGAACGTCTCAACAAAGGCATCTTGACGGTCGGAAGCATTTTGTATACAAAATACGGAATACCATACAAGGAGGCGCTGCCATGAAATGGATCACCCGTGAAAACGCCAAGGTCGACCGGATCGCCTGTCCCTGGCTGATCCGCCGATTCGTGGATCCGGATGCCGTCTTCCTGTTCGTGCCCGCCGACCAGGTGGCCGCCGTCGCCGCCGCGGAGAAGGCGATCCCCTACGACGTCCCTGGAGCCGAGCTTGGGCATGTGGAAGGGCGCTGTTCCTTCGAGAGCATCCTCCTCAAGTATGGGCTCACCCAGGATCCCGGCCTTCAGGGCGTGGCGGCGATCGTCCACGCCGCCGACGTCGCCGACGACATCGATCACGCGCCGGAGGCGCGGGGATTGCGGGCCATCGCGGAGGGGTTCGCCCTCGTTCACGGGCGGGACGATCGCACCAAGTTGGAGCGGGAGGCGCCTCTTTACGACGCTCTGTACGCCTGGTGTCTCCATCGGGCCGAGCCCGCCCGACCGAAAGCGCCGGTCGGTTGAGCCCTGCCGCCTACCGCGTCCGGCCGCCGATCGCACGCACCCCTCTGCGGAGCGAGGTGCGCCGGCTACTGCTCGGTGAGATCGTGCGCGGCGACCTCGCTCCGTCGGAGGGGATCAACGAGGCCGAGCTCTCGACGCGGCTCGGCGTCAGCCGCACCCCGCTCCGGGAGGCGATGCTCGCGCTGACGCAGGAGGGCTTTCTCACCGCCACGCCGGGCCGGGGTTTCTCCGTGCGGGCCCTTCGCCGGAGCGACGCGGAGGAGATCTACCCGATCCTCTGGACGCTGGAGGGGGCGGCCCTCCGGGCATCGTGGCCCCTTCCGGCATCCCGCCTGCGGGAGCTCGACATGGCGAACCGCCGTCTCGAAGCGGCCCGGGCGGATGCCTCGATGGCGCTCGCGCGCGACCGGGAATGGCACGCCCTCCTCCTGGCGGGCTGTCCCAACCGGACCCTTCTTTCGATGATCGAGAACTTGAAGGACCACGCGGCCCGCTACGAGGAGGCGTTCATGCGGAACTCGGGGCAGGTCATCACGTCGGTGACGCAGCATCGCGAGATCCAGGCGGCGATCCGGCGCGGCGACCTGGAGCGCGCGCTGGCGCTCCTCGAGAAGAACTGGAGGGTCAGTCTCGACTTCCTCGGCCCCTGGCTGGAGGCAACGACGGAGCCATGAGCGCGAAACCGGCCACCGCCCCGTCCGCCGCGCCCGTGGCGCCCGCCATCCCGAGCCGGCCCGTTCCCGACCCGCTCGCTCCCGAGGCGATCGTCGGTCTTCTCTCCGACCTGGTCCGCATCCCCTCGGTCAATCCCGCGATCGCTCCCGACGAGGCGCACGGCGAGGGCGCCATCGCCGACTTCGCTTGCGGCTGGCTTCTGGCCAACGGCATTCGCGCCTGGAAGGAGGATGCCGCGCCCGGGCGTCCCAACGTCGTCGCCGAAGCCGGCGACGGCGGTCCGGCGCTGATCCTGTACGGACACCTCGATACGGTCGGGACGGCGGGAATGACGATTCCTCCCTTCGAGCCGCGCGTCGAGGCGGGGCGCCTCTACGGCCGCGGCGCGACCGACATGAAGGGAGGCGTGGCGGCCTGCATGGCGGCGGCTGCCGCGCTCGCGCGGGACCCTCTCCCGGGCCGCGTGCAGTTAGCGCTGGTCGCGGACGAAGAGTACGAGAGCATCGGCGCCGCCGACTTCGTCCGCCGCCATCGCGCCGACGGCTGCATCGTGTCCGAATCCAGCGAGGGCGAGCTGATCCTGGCGCACAAAGGATTCGTCTGGGCCGACATCACGACGCGGGGCAGGGCGGCGCACGGAAGCCGCTTCGACCTGGGCGTGAGCGCCATCGCCCGCATGGGGCGGGTCATCGCCGCGCTCGACCGCTTCGACGCCGATACGCTCCGCGCGCGGACCGCGCCGCTCGTGGGCCCCGCCTCGATGCACTGTGCCCTCGTGCGGGGCGGTGCGGGGCTCTCGACCTACGCCCCCGAGTGCTCGCTCTCGATCGAGCGGCGCACGCTTCCGGGCGAGACCGCAGCTCAGATCGAAGAGGAGCTGAAGCGCGTGATTCGAGACGCGGGGGAGGAGGCCGAGGTTTCGATCCGCACGGTGCGAAGCGCGAGCCGGACGCCCGCCGAAAGCCCCCTGGCGGTCGCGGTGCGGGATGCGGCGGCCGCGATCACGGGGAACCGGCCGCGGGACGTCGGGGCGCCCTACTGGATGGACTCGGCGCTTTTTGCCGAGGCGGGAATCCCGTCAGTGAACTACGGCCCCACGGGAAGCGGCCCCCACGAGGCGGTGGAGTGGGTCGACATCGCGTCCGTCGTGAGCTGCGCCCGGATCTACGTGGAGGCCGCCCGCCGCTTCTGGGGCGCCCCCTAGTGCTGGCCGGGGTCCTTCCAGCGCACTAATCCGAGCTGCCCACTCGGTCCCGCGGGGGCAGGTTCTCCTGCGCCCCCTTGTCTCCGAGCACGTCTTCCACGTAGACCATCCGCATCAGCACGATCCCCGCGGCGGTCACGGGTGCCGCCATGATGACCCCCATACCCCCGAAAAGCACGCCCAGCAGAATCTGGGTCACCAGGGTCAGCGCGGGCGGGAGCTCCGCGGTGCGATGCGCGAGCCACGGCGTCAGAAGATAGGTCTCGACGATCTGGATGCCGAGGTAGAGGAGGAAGACGTAGAGGGCGAGCGACGGACTCTGCAAGAGCCCGAGGAGCATGGCCGGCACCACCGCGAGGACGGGGCCGACATTGGGAATGAAGCTGAACACGCCGGCGAGCACGGAGAGAATGAGCGCGAGCGGGATCCCGAGGAGCTGGAGTCCGGTCCACGTCGCCACCCCGATCGCGATCGCCGAGAGCACCTTGCCCACGAGCCAGCCCCGGAGATTGTTCGTGACCGCGTCGAGCACGTCGGCCGCGCGTTCGCGCTTCCGAATGGGGATGAGCCGCAGGAGGCCGCGGCGATACAAGCCGGGCTGGATCGTGAGGAAGACGCCGATCGCCGCGATCAGGACCATGCGCGCGAGGGCGATCGCCGTGCTGGAGAGAGCTCCCGTTGCCCGTCGCAGGAGCCCGGTCCCGGGGGACCGCAGCTCTTTCGCGCTGGGGAGCTGGTCGAGGATCAGCTTCGTCCAGGTGTGCTTGTCGAGCTGCTGGCGGACCGCATCCACCGCTCGCGGGAGCTCCTGCCCCAGCTGGCTCACCTGGTCCGCGATATCCGGCGCGGAGTAGACCCCCACCACGCCGAATACCAGCACGAGGCCAAGGAGCGCGATCGCGATGGAAGCTCCGCGCCCGATTCGGGTGTGGCACCGGATCCAGTTCGCGATGCCGTCGATGAAGATCGCGACGAGCACGCCGGCGAACAGGAGGAGCAGCACATCCCCGGCGAGCCACAGGAGGAACAGCATGAGCCCGAGGAACGCGATCGCCCGGACGATGAAGAACAGGTCGCGACGCGGATCGGAAGTGCGGTCTTCGGTCATGGGAACCGTGAGGCCGTATGAGAAATGGGGTGGATGACGGGGATCGAACCCGCAACCACTGGAGCCACAGTCCAGTGCTCTACCATTGAGCTACATCCACCACCTTAGCTGGCTCGGGCCTGGAGGGAATCGAACCCCCGACCGACGGATTAGAAATCCGTTGCTCTATCCGACTGAGCTACAGGCCCACGCGCGTTTCGCCGCGCTCAGGGAAGGAGTCGGGGGGCGCCGGCCACAAATCGGGGCGAGAGGATTTGAACCTCCGACCCCCTGCGCCCAAGGCAGGTGCGCTACCGGGCTGCGCCACGCCCCGGTTTCTGCCGGCGCCGAGCAAGAGAGAGTACCGGCCAAGTGCCGCTCAGTCAATGGCCTCCGGGGGAGCGGGCTCGCCCGGATCGCCTTGACGCACGGGTCCCCCAGCGCCTATCGTCGAGGCATAAGCCCCGACGCACACATCCTTGGATTGGGGGTACACCGTGGCAGGAGTGAACAAAGTCATCCTGGTCGGCAATCTGGGATCGGATCCCGAGGTCCGGTCCACGCCCGGCGGGCAGCGCGTCGCCAATTTCCGCCTCGCGACCTCGCGCCAGTGGACGGGCCAGGACGGCCAGCGCCAGGAGAAGACGGAATGGCATTCGATCGTGGCCTGGGGGAAGCTGGCCGACATCGTCGAGCGCTACCTCCAGAAGGGGAAGCAGGTCTACGTCGAGGGACGCCTCGAGACGCGCTCCTGGCAGGACAAGGAGACGCAGCAGACCCGCTACAAGACCGAGATCATCTGCGAGCAGATGCAGATGCTCGGGCGCCCCGGCGAGCGGAACGGAGGCGGCGAGCCGAGCTACGACGCGCCGGCCCGCGGCAGCGCTCCGGACGACAGCTATCAGCCGGCGCCGAGCGGCGGCGGATCGGACGACGACCTGCCGTTCTAGGTACCGCGCGCGAAGCGCGCGGAAAGCGACAACGAAGAAACGCCCGCGTGGGTAACCCCCGCGCGGGCGTCTCGCTTCACTCGCCGTGTTCAATGGGCGCCGACAACGTACTTCGGCGAAGAGGTCAGCGGACGAGCATGATCCGCCGAACCAACGTTCGTCCCTCCGCCTCGAGCCGCGCGAAATAGAGTCCGCTTGGCGCAGGCGCTCCGCTCCGCGTGCGGCCGTCCCATTTCTTGAAGGTCGTTCCGGCCGGCGTTTCGCCGGATGCGATATCGCGGATGAAATGGCCTGCCGCATCGTAGAGCGCGAGCCGGATCGGTCCGCTGCGGGTGAGGTCGATGCGCAGCATCGCCTCGTTCCCCGGATTGCGCGAAGCCACCGCCAGCACCAGCTCCGGCGCGGACGCTCCCGGAGGCACTCCGTTCACTCCCTGCGGCAGCACCGTTGCGAAGGCGGACTCGTTGCCATGGACGTCCACCGCCGAGACCTTGTACCAGTAGGCCGCGCCCGCCGCATCGACGTATCCGGTGTCCGGCGGGGAAGCCACCCGGTTCGACGGTCCGGGCGTGAAGGTGCTCGCGGTCCCGCGGTAGACGCGATATCCATAGAGATCCGTCTCGAGGTTCGGAGCCCACGACAGCACGCTCGTTCCGGAGTACCAGCGCGCGGCCAGCTGGGCCGGGGGACCGGGAGCGAGATTGTCGACCGAGTACCCGCTGTCGGGCGCGGAATCCCAGAACGCGTCACCCCCCGTCCAGCGCGCCTCGACCATGAAGGACGTCCGTGGGTTGGCGTTCGGAAGGGAGTCGCGCGTGGTCGGAGCCACGAACGTGTACTGCGTCGAGCCGTTCGCCGACTGCGAAGCGACGAACTCCCAGGCGTACGCCGATGACGCGGAGTGCCGGAACAGCCGCGTCGCCGAGGAACCGGTTCCGATCGCCGCCTGAAGCGACGCGGGATCGTCGACCCAGCGCGCGCCGCGCTGGATCGCCGCGCTGGCCAGGGACGCCGGCGCCTGCCGCCAGACGTAGTAGCTGGAAATCGAGTAGTACGGATCCGCGTCGAGGTAGCTCGCGTTCCACGCCAGCCGGACATGTCCCCCCTGGTCGCCGCGGACGTCCGTGACTCCGGACATCGCGGGCTCCGGATTCGCGAGCGCGCCGAAGCGGTCGATACGCTGGGCGTGCACCTGCATCGCGACCGGATCGGGATAGCCCCAGCCGACAATCACACCGTGCGCTCCGTCCGACGCCGCGCCGATCGGACCATAGAAGCCGTTCAGATTCACGGCGACACCCGATCCCCAGTGGGCCACGCTCCCGCCGTCTGCCGGGAGTCTCTGGGCGTAGAGATTGCCATTGCCCGTTGCTTCGATCGCGCCCCCGGAGCCGTCGGACGCGATCGCGGCGGGAAGGCCGAATCCGATGCTCCCGAGATCCACGGGCCAGCCAAGCGCCGCGCCGTTCGCGCTGGCGCGATTGATCATGCTATGCCCGAACCGTTCCTGCCACGAGACGATCACGCCTCCCGTGCCGTCCGGGATCACGTTGTAGTCGGGACTGTCGAGCCCGAAGCTGGTGTACAGGCCATAGCCGGTCGCCGTGAAGTTGGAGGCGTAGCGCTGGGTTCGGAGATCGTAGTTGGCGTGCGACTCGTTCGTCTCCCACATGAGCTGAAATCCCCCGCTTCCGTCGGCGACCGCACGGGGGTTGACGTCGGTGTACAAACCTCCTTCGAGCAGGATCCGGGTAGGGTTGACGATCAGCGTCCCCGATCCATTGGACCGCAGTCCGTAGATCTGAGGACGGCCGCTGTACAGAGACGAAGAGTCCTGGTAGACGACGAAGAACCCACCCGATCCGTCCGTCGCCATCGAGATCTGGCGCGCGTCCTGGAGGCTGTTGTCGAGGGACCAGCTGAAAACGATGCTTCCGCCGCCCGTGACATGCGAGGCGTAGACGTCGGTGTCGGTGTTGCTGAAGGAGAGCTCCCAGCTGATCAGCGCGCCGCCGTTCCCGTCCGAGCAGACCTGGGGCCGCCGCTCGTTGTAGATCAACGTGGAGATCGCGAGCCCGGTCGAAGGCCAGCTCCCGCCCGCCAGCGTGCCGTTCCCCAGCACACGTTGGGCGTAGATATCGCCGTTTCCAGAGCGACGGTCCGCCCACACGACGATCACGCCGTCGGACCCGTCATTCGTCATCTGCGGCTGGAGCTTCTGCCCGGCGATCGCGGCCACCTGCACTCCGGTTGAGGACCAGCCCGTTGCGACGTCACCCTTGGCGTTCAGGCGCTGAACGTAGACGTCCTCCGTCCCATTCCGTTTGTCGGTGAAGAGGAAGAAGGCGCCGCCAGTCCCGTCCGCAAGGACTTGAGCCAACGACTGGTCTCCCGAGGAGGGAGCGATTGGCGGGTAGACATAGGGGTGCTGAGGCCATGCGGCAAGAGCCTCCGAGCTGGAACCAATGAGCGCGAGCAACAGGAGCAGGAGCAGGACAGGACGAGACGGTTGAGCGAGGGGCGCGGTCACGGGTGCCTCCACGACGGCCGGCGCTACGACCGGCCCAGGGTTGCGCGCAAATCGTCCAAGCAGCGAGGAGCCCGAGTATACTCTTCCCGTGACCACGGTCCGCTACATCGTTCATGACGTCGACGCCGCGGTCGCGTTCTATGCGGGGGCCCTGGGCTTCGAGCTGAAGCAGCAGTTCGGCCCGGCCATGGCCATCCTCACGCGCGGCGACCTCACGCTCTGGACGGCGGGGCCGATGGCATCCGCGGCGCGGCCGATGCCCGACGGGCGGAAGCCCGAGCCGGGAGGATGGAACCGCTTCGTGATCGAGGTGGACGATCTCGCGAGCTTCGTCGCGACGCTTCGCACGAAGGGCGTGGCCTTTCGGAACGAGATCGTGGAAGGTCCCGGCGGCAAGCAGATTCTCTGCGAGGATCCGTGGGGGAACGTCGTCGAGCTCTTCGAGCCCGCCCGCTAGAAGTTCCCGCCCAGGAAGCTGTAGAGCAATAGCGCCAGCACCAGCGCGCTGATCGCGGCGTAGGTCCCGTCGCGCTCCTTGACGAACGCCGCGGCCGAGAGCGCGACCCGCGCCACCGGCGTGGCGATCAGGAGGAGCAGCGCGAGCTGGGTGATCCAGCGGCCGCGCCCCTGCAACGCGCCGCGGACGATCCCGTGCACGCTGTCGAGCCCGCTCGGAACGCCGTGGAACGTGGCGTACTCGGGAAGAGACGCGCCGTGGCGCCGCAGATAGATCAGTCCCCCGAACACCGCGACGAGAGCCGCGGTGAAGACGCCTCCGCGCAGCACGCGGCCGATCCAGAGCTGAAGGGCGCTCTCGCGCCGCTCCGGAGGCCGGGCCACGCCACCGTCGATGTCGTTGGCCATCAAAATTCCCCCCGCGCCGCGCGCACCAGCATCTCGATTGCGAGCACCACGATCACGCCCGTGAACAGCGTGCGCAGGGTTCGGGTGCGGGCGGCGGCCATCAAGCGCGCCCCCACCAGCGCTCCCGCGAGCACGCCGAGCATCACCGGCAGCGCGAGCCCCGGATCGACGTAGCCGCGTCGCAGGTAGATCCCGGCGCTCGCGGCGGCCGTCACCCCGATCATGAAATTGCTCGTCGCGGTAGAGACCTTGAACGGAAGCCGCATCGCCTGGTCCAGCGCGAGCACCTTGAGCGCTCCCGATCCGATGCCGAGCAGACCCGAGATCGCGCCCGCCACCATCATGATCGCGAACCCGCCGGGAACGTTCTGCACGGTGTAGGGCCGCTCGCCCCCGGGGGCCGGCCACGTTCCGTTCAGGCGGAGCCTCACGGCCAGGGGGTGAGGCGGCGCCGCCGATACACGGTCCGGCAGCGGTCGAATCGAACGATAGGCGGAGTAGAGGAGCACGAGCGCAAAGGCGACGGCGAGTGCTCGCGGCGCGATGAAGCCGGCCGCGTACGCGCCGAGCAGGGCCCCGATCACCGTCGCGATCTCGAGCAGCATCGCCACGCGGATGTTCGTGTAGCCCTCGCGCACGTAGGCCGCCGCGGCTCCCGAGGAGGTCGCGATCACCGAGACGAGGGCCGCGCCGATGGCGTAGCGGAGATGCACGTGGAAGACGAGGGTGAGGAGCGGGACGATGACGATCCCGCCGCCCAGACCGGTGAGGGCGCCGAGGAGCCCGGCGCCGAAGGAGCCGGCCGCGATCCAGAGCGTGGAATCGAGGATGGTCATGGCGCCGGCGATCCTAGCGGATCGGACGCATGCCGGGGACCTCTCCTACTGGATGTAGCCGAGCGAACGCAGCCGCTCGCGAAGCTCCTGGTCCACCGGCGAGGCGATCGGCTGCTCGCCCTCGCGGCGCGCCGAGGCCGCCGTCTCGTAGGTCTTGAGCCCCTTCTCGCGCGAGATCCGCTTCATGACCGCGGGCTTCAGCGCGTCCTCGATGGGGCGTCCGTCCATGTCGGCCGCGGTGGGCAGCCCGTACAGCGCGAGGATGGTCGGCGTGATGTCGAGCACCGTCGCGCCGGAGATCGTCACGCCGGGCTTCACGCCGGGGCCCTGCAGGAAGAGGATCCCATCCAGCTTGTGCGCCATGACCCCCTTGCCGCCGCCCATGAAGCCGTGGTCGGAGGTGACGATCACGTTCGTCGAGGGATCGGCCTCCTTCAGGAGACCCCCGATGAGGCGGTCGGTGAACACGTAGTAGTTGGGGATCAGGTTCTTCATCCACTGGTATTCGGCGTCGCTGAGCGGCGGCGAGAAGGTGCCCGGCATGTCCATGTCCCAGTAGCGGTGCGAGACCTCGTCGGTGCCGCGCAGATAGACGGTCATGAAGTCGGGGTGGTTCTTGCGGTAGAGCTCGAGGCCCACGCGATAGAAGGTCATGTCGGCGGCATAGATCCACTTGAGGTCGTGGACCAGCTGCTCCTGGCGCGGCGTGACCTTGGTGGTGTCGAACGCCGGGACGAACTGGAAAAGCTCGGCCCACGAGACGCTCTCCGGGGAGCGGCGCAGCTGCTTGGTGAGCGCGTCGAGATCGGCGGGGTAGGTCCGGCGCGAATCGCGCGAGGGCCACGAGCCGTCGTCGTACTGCACGTAGTCGCTGATCACGAAGCCGTTCACCGGCTGCGCGGGCCACGTCGTCCACCAGCCCACGACCCCCACTCTCTTGCCCAGCGAGCCGAGGATGTCCCAGACCGGCCGCGCCTTCCAGAGGTTCGACGTGGTGGGGGATTCCCCTTCGGCGCCCGTGCGGGCCCGCGAGCGCTCCCCGCGCTTCACGAAGAAGTCGGAGATGCCGTGCTTGCTCGGCACCTTGCCCGTGGCGATGCTCGCCCAGATGATCGGGCTCTTGGTCAGCGGCTCGAGCGACCGGATCCGCCCCGAGGCCCCCTTGTCCCGCAGTCTCGCGAAGTTCGGCACCTTCTGCCGGTCGAGGAGCGGCCCCAGGACGTCCCACTCGCCGGCATCCACGCCGATGACCAGAACCTTGGGCGGCTTCTCGCTCGCGCGGGCGCAGGTCCAGACGCCTCCCGCCAGGACGAGGCCGATCGCGAGCGCCAGCGCGAGGCGGGCGTAGAAGCGGAGAGACGGGTTCACGGAAGCTCCTTGGAGATGGGCGAACGCCGGGCCAATCCGGTGACGGTATCAGGCATGGTGGCCCCGTGCCAGTGACACCCGGACCGGCAGGCTGCGGTTCCCATTGACTTTGGCCGCCCGCTCCCGTAGCTTGGTGCGTCCGCCTGTCTTACGTGCGCGCCGCTAGCTCAATTGGCAGAGCAACTGACTCTTAATCAGTAGGTTCTAGGTTCGATTCCTAGGCGGCGCACCATCCCGCATGCTGCCCTCACGGCACGCTCACCAGCTCGCCTGTGACGGTCGATGCTCAACGAAGTGTCTGGCGCACGGGACCGTTGGGATCAAACGTGGCAAGAGGATCGGCGTGGCGATGGACGATTTTCCAGTCGTCGTCTTCGCGACGAAACGTCGTCGTCACGCGCAAAACAAAGGGTTCCACCTGCTCTCCGCCGCCGACCCGGGCCTTCCAATACTCGATCTCCAGGATGGTTGCCAGATCGGCGGTTTCATACGCTGCGATGGTCTCGATCCGGGTCACGGTCCCATCCCTGAAGCGAGATGAGGCGTAGTCAAGCGCTTCGCCGACTTGAGTCCATCCGCGTGCGACCGGACCGAATGGATTCGCAAGCGTGATGTCGTTTCGATGCGAGCAGAGCGACTTGAAGGCTTGTCCCTCTCCCTGCGCGAATTTGTCCAACGCCCCGTGGGACTGCTCGACGACTTGGCGCAAGTCCACGTCATATCTCCTGATTCTTAGGTCCGATTCCTAGGGTACCCTGCTCGTCACACTCGTGCGCAGGCACTGACCGCCAGGAGACATCCTGGAATATCGCCCGAGGTAGGCACAACATGGAATCGATCCAGCCCGGGCAACAATTGGGTCACTACCGCATCGTGAGCCGCCTCGGGGCCGGCGGGATGGGCGAGGTATTTCGCGCCGAGGACCTCCGGCTGGAGCGGTCGGTCGCGATCAAGCTCCTTCCGCCCGCACTGGCGCGGGACGCCGAAGCCGTCGAGCGGCTCACGCGGGAAGCCCGGGCCGCATCCTCCCTCCATCACGCCGGCATCGTCGCGATCTTCGCGATCGAAGAGGCCGACGGCGTTCCCTACATCGTGATGGAGCTCGTGGAAGGGGAGACGCTCCACCAAAGGATCCAGCGGGGCGCTCTCGACGCCCCCGAGCTGGTCTCGATCGGCGCGCAGATCGCGGACGCGGTCGGGGCCGCGCACAAGGTGGGCCTGATCCACCGGGATATCAAACCCTCGAACGTTCTCCTGACGGGCGACGGCAGGGCCAAGCTGGCCGATTTCGGCATCGCCAAGCGACTCGTTGCCCCAAACGCGGATCCGATGGCGACGGCGGCGCTCTCCCTCACCGCGACCGGGGCGCTCGTGGGGACCTTCCTGTACATGTCGCCCGAGCAGTCGCGGGGCGAGACGCTGGACACGCGCTCGGACATCTTCTCCCTCGGGGTCGTGCTCTACGAGGCCGCGACGGGCCGTCTTCCCTTCGAGGGACCGACCGCCCTCTCGGTCCTGCACGAGATCGCTCTCGTGGAGCCTCCGGCGCCTTCGCGGATCCGCCCGGGACTCCAGAGAAGGCTCGACCACGTGCTCCTACGGGCCATGGCCAAGGATCGGGAGCGGCGCTACGCGACGGCCGAAGAGCTGGCGGGGGCGCTTCGGGAGACGTTGTCCGAGGAAGCCGAGACGATGGTGACCCGGCCCGACGCCATGGAGGCGCGGTCCGCGGCGATCCCGAACAACCTGCCGCCCGCCCTCACGAGCTTCGTGGGAAGACGGGACGAGATGGAGGAAGTCGGCCGCCACCTACGTTCCACCCGCCTCGTCACGCTCACGGGAGCGGGAGGCTGCGGGAAGTCACGACTTTCGATCCAGATCGCGCAAAACCTCCTTCAGAGCTTTCCCGACGGCGCGTGGCTCGTCGAGCTCGCTCCCCTCTCGGATCCCTCGCTCGTGCTGCAAGGCGTCGCGGGCGTCTTCGGCATCCGGGAGATTCCGGGCCGTCCCCTTCTTCAGACCTTGAGCGAGTCCCTCTCCGGCCGCGCGTTTCTTCTGATTCTCGACAACTGCGAGCACCTGATCCCGGGGTGCTTCGAGATCGCGCGGGTCCTCGTCGGAGCCTGCCCCAACGGGCGGATGCTCGCGACCAGCCGCATGCCCCTGGGCGTTCCGGGCGAGGTCGTATGGCGGGTGCCGCCCCTTCGCATCCCGGCTGCCTCGGCAGGCGCTCCGCGAAAGAGGAATGAGGTCGGCGCGTACGAGTCGGTGCGGCTCTTCGTCGAGCGCGCCTCCACGGTGATGCCTTCGTTCGCCCTGACCGACGAGAATGCCGAACCGATCGCGCAGATCTGTTCCCGGCTCGACGGAATTCCCCTGGCCATCGAGCTCGCCGCGGCCCGCATCAAGGTCCTTCCCGCCGGGCAGATCCTGGCGCGGCTCGAATCGCGCTTCCGTCTGCTCACGGGGGGAAGCCTGACCGCGCTTCCGCACCAGCAGACGCTGCGCGCCGCCGTGGACTGGAGCTACGACCTTCTGACCGATCCGGAGCGGTCGCTCTTCCAGAGGCTGAGCGTCTTCGCGGGCGGCGCGACGCTCGAGGCGGTGGAATCGGTCTGCTCGGGAGAAGGGATTTCGGAAGATCTCGTCCTCGATCTCATGACCCAGCTCGTCGACCGCTCGCTCGTGATTCCGGAAGAGGGGGCCGGGGGCACGGCGCGCTACCGTCTCCTCGAGACCTTGCGGGAATACGGAAAGGAGCGCCTGGCCGCCGCGGGCTCGGACGCCGCGTACCGGGAACGGCACGGCGCCTATTTCCTTCGCTTTGCCGAGGCGGCAAGCCCGGAGCTCATGGGCCCCGCGCAGCGGGCGTGGCTCGACCGCCTCGAAGAGGAGCATGACAACTTCCGCCACGCGCTTGCCTGGGCCGCGGCGAGCGGGTCGGGCGAGACCGCGCTCCGGCTCGCCTCGGCCCTCGATCGGTTCTGGTGGATGCACGGCCATTGGAACGAGGGGCGAAGACAGCTCGAGCAGATCCTGTCGTCTCCGGCAGGATCGGTTCGATCGGAGGCGCGCGCCGAAGCGCTGCAGGGCGCGGCCGTGCTCGCGCGACGACAAGGCGCGCAGGCGATCGCCGAGCGCTATCTGAACGAGAGCCTGGCGATTCGTCGCGAGCTCGGCAATCCCCGCGGCATCGCCTCGACCCTGCAGGCGCTGGGAAGCCTCGCGCACGACCGTGGCCACGGCGAGCGGGCGCAGGCTCTGTATGAAGAGAGCCTGGGCATGTTCCGCGAGCTCAAGGACCGCCGGTCCGAGGCCGGAGTCCTCCACAATCTGGGCAACGAGGCGCAGGCACAGGGCCGCTATGACGCCGCCGCGGCCCTGTTCCAGGAGGCGCTCGAGATCAACCGCGAGATCGGCAACACGGTCTGGGAAGCGATGGCGCTGAACGGCCTGGGGAGCGTGGCGCGCGACCGGGGAGAGCTGCGTGAGGCGCGAGCCTTCCACGAGCAGGCGCTGGCGCTCCAGCAGCAGCTCGGGGACCGGAGGGGGATCGCCTACACGTCGGGGGAGCTCGGAAGCATCGCGTGCTCGCTCGGATCGCTCGAAGAGGGACGATCGCTCCTGGAGCAGAATCTCCGCATCGTGCGCGATCTGGGGGACAGCGTTTGGGTGGCGGACTCTCTGGAGCGATTCGCCGTCCTGGCCGCGGTGCGGGGGCACGCGGAGCGCGCGCTGCGCCTCGCGGGCGCGGCGGCCGCGCTCCGCGACGCGATCGGCGTTCCCCTGACCGAGAGCGAGCGCGCGAAGCTGGACCGCGACCTGATTCCTGCCCGAGACGGGCTGGGCGAGAAGGAAGCCGGTGAGGGGTTCGACAGAGGTAGGCGCCTGTCAGTGGAAGCTGCGTTTTTATACGCACTTAGCGATTGACTTGCGCCGTCGTCGGTGCTAGGATATGTCAATCCGTCATGGGGCGCGCGGGGGAGGATCCGTGCGCACTGGCGGAAGCGGTATTCCTGATGGGCCCCGTCGTGGGCCGTTCTTTCCCGTAGCAAAACCAGCCCTGGCCTTGCGCCGATCGACCGCTTTGCCGCTTTGCGCGGTCCTGATCACCGGTTTCCTGCTTCTGGCGCTGCCGCTTCCGGGAGCGGCCAGGGAGCAAGAGACGAAGGGCGGGGCCGTCACCACCGGGACGACCTCGGGCGCGACACTTCTCGCGCCTCCCAGGGCGCTCCTCTCGGGAACGCTTCTCAAGCGATCCGCCACCACGACCTCGTGGTTCCTGTATCCAGGCGCGTGCGCCGACCGGGCATCCAACACGTGGTCTCCGCGCACCAGTCCCGTCGCGGACTCGTTGAACTCCTACTCGGCCGGCACCACAGGTCCCTACACGGCGCAGGATCAATCGCTGAAGGAGATCCTCTGGCACAAGGTGACGACCTCGGTTCCGGCGGGCGAGCGGCCGGCCGCCGGCGCCGGCGGCCCCATCTTCGGGACCGCCGCCCTCTGGGCCGGCAAGTACGAGGCGAACTGGGTCGTGAAGGTCGGCTATCCCAACGTCACCTACCAGCTCCTCTACATCGACACCGGCGCGCACGCCGGCAACTACACGATGACGTTCCAACAATACCAGTCGTGCGAGCAGAACTACGACTTCGTGTACTTGATCGGCGGCGGGAACAACGACGTGGATCCGATCGGCAACTCGCGTCCGAAGCTGGACGACCTGGTCGCGACCGGGACCGACGGCAACTCTCGTCTGCTCGTCACGTGGACCGGCTCGATCAGCCCCTCGACCCCGGGCGCGCTTTCACTCAACGGCGTCGCGGGCGGCGTGACGGTGACGGGTTCCGGTTCGGGCCAGCCCGCGGTGACCGCGGTTTCGGTCTCCATGGCGCAGGCTGATCGCGCGGTCTATCTCCTGTTCACGAGCGAAGAGCGGATGTCCTCGGAGGACGGGCTCTGGCCTTACGGAAACGGCGTCGTGCTCGATGACCTGGCCACGAGCGACAACGGATCGATCTTCGCCGACGGCACGGGGGTCGGCGGTGCGGACCCGGTCGGTTCCGAGGGTCAGACCATCCAGGGCTCGTTCGGTTCAGCCGGCTACATCTCGGGGCGGGTGGTGCCAGGCGCCGGCACGCTATGGCATCTCGCGACCGGGTCGGCCAAGCCGACCTCCGATTTCTGCTCCCCGGACAAAGCGCTCGGCTCGAATCTCTTCTTCGAGGCGTCGGACACCGGCACCGGTATAACCAATCCGCGCTCCTTCGCTTCCATCGTGACGTGCACGTTTCCGATTCCGGCCGGGACCGCTTCCGTCACCGCGAGCTGGCGGGAATACCGGGATCTCCAGCGCGGATCGGGGCTCGTCGCGGTCACGGAGTACCGGGTCTTCGGCGCGGGCGGATGGTCCGACTGGACGAACGCCCAAGCGGACCTGTCCCTCCGGGTCGGGGGCGATAAGGCGTGGAGCGCGGTCTCGGCGGAGCTCGCGTCTGCCGTCCAGGCGGATTCCGTCCAGCTCCGATTCACGCTGCAGTGCGTGCCGCTCCTTGCCAGCGACCTCACCAACTGTTCCTTGGTGCAGTACGGCCTCTTCTACGACGACCTGGGCCTCAGGGTAACGACCGGCGTCCCGGCTCCCACGTTCGGTCTGTATCCCGGCACGCTTCCTCAGAGCACGTTCGTGGACGGAACGATGACGGGCTCGAACTGCGCGACGCCGCCGTGCTGGCCGGGGATCCGCGGCTCCGACGTTCCGGGCTCCGTGGGCAACTCGAACGTGGCTCTGCACGACAACTTCAACACCCCGCTTGGCGACTCGATCGTGGTCTCTCTCGTGACCGGTCTTCGCAAGAACGGGATGGGCATCAACTGGATGCAGGGCTTCGACCGGACCGTCAGCGAAGGCCTCACGATCGCTCGCACGAACGCCTCGTACAACGCGGCGTTCGACCAGCCGCGGGTGATCTACCGCCTGTTCGATCCGACGAACAAGACCTGGAGCCCGTGGGATTCGTCGGCGCTCGACGCGAACAACGTGTCGATCTCGGCCGGTCCGCCCGCGGACACCGTCGTCATCGACGGCGAGTACCGGATGGACTGGCCGCCGCGCGACAAGGCCGGCCTGAACCTTCCGGGCGGCTTCACGATCAACGGCGTGGGCGCGTACAACAGCCTCGCGTTCCTGCCGCGCGGCACGCGCCTGCAGTATTACTTCAAGGCCGTGGACATCAACGGAGGGGTCGTCTATCAGTTCGGATCAGAAGGCGCGGCGAACGAGGTCGAGGATCTGCCGGCGCTGCCGGGTGGCTCCCCGAGGGCTCCCGACATTCTGGAATTCCGTGTCCTGCCCGGCACCTACGCGCCGGGCGCGGGAGGCACCCTGCTGGCCGGCAGGACGAACACACCCATCCTCAACCTGGACGGCGCGTACACCATCTGGTCCAACGGCCTCGATCCCGTGACGCAGGCGTTGCGCGGCCTGGGCGTGCGCGCCGACCGGTATCGTTTCCTCCAGGGGCTGGACCAGGGCTCCAACGTCGGCGGGCACGAGCTCACGGGCGCTCCGGACAATCAGCGCCCGAGCCGCGTCTCGAACTACTTCCCGAACATGACCGAGTACTCCGTTCGCGAGTCGCTCTCCACCTGGTACCGGATCCTGATCCAGTCGAGCCACATCCGCGCCGCCACGCTGGAAGATGAGTCCGACGCTCGGCTCATCGAGGAGTGGTGGGCGAGCGCGACGCCTGGCACCAACGGCGGCGACCGCTGCATGTTCGTTTCGGGTGACGACTACTTCAACGCGCTGTTGAATACCTCCGGGGCGGATCCGGCCCCGCGCCGTCATTCGATGGGCAACAACGTGCTCGGGGTGAACTCCGCGACGGGCTCGTGGAACGGTACCTTTGCGGTCCTGTATCCGACGGTCGAAGATCGCTTCGCCAATCCGGCCTCGGGTCCCGGACTGGCGGCCGGCTACACCTACCCGGTGGACGGCGGCTGCCCCGTGGCGAATCGCTTCGACGCCCTGACGAAGATGGGCGGCACCGACGCGCAGAACGCGGCGTTCTATCCGCTCTTCGCGGGCGTGAACGACGTGGCGGCGGTGGCGAACATGTCCGAGAAGGACGTCGTGACGGACAACGATCGGAGCAAGGCGCTGGGATACGGCTACTCGATCCAGTACGTCCGCAAGGCGGGAATCCCGACGAACGCCATGAACTACCCCCACTCCGGCGTCCAGGAGCGGATGCAGGTCCTGTACAAGTTCCTCGCGAGCTGTCGCGGCGCCCGCGCGGGCGGCGCGGATACGGCGAAGTGCTGGCCGTGTCCGACGGACGCGAACATGACGGGCAACTGGGCGGCGCTGTCGGGGTTCCAGACCGGCTCGTACGGTCCGCTCTATCCGATCCAGGACAACCTGACGGCGACGGGCGTCGAGGAGGTTCCCGCAACCGACGCGGTCCCGCGGGTAAACGCGCTGGGCCAGAATCGCCCCAACCCGTTCAATCCGGAGACGATCATTCCCTACCGGCTCGCGGCCAGGGGACGAGTCGTGATCCGGATTTTCGATATTGGAGGGCGGCTGGTTCGGACCCTCATCGATCAGAGGGAGGAAGCCGGCCCGCACGAGGCCCGCTGGAACGGCACGACGGAACACGAGGGCCGCGCCGCGAGCGGCGTTTACTTCTACCGCATCACGTATCCCAACGGCGGCATCTCGGCCAAGAAGATGATGATGCTGCGCTGAGCGCCCTTTCGATTCCCAGGCGGCGCACCCACGTTCCGCGAACGATCCATGCCGAGAGAATCTCCCACGAACGGGCTCGACCGCGCGCGGGCTCGAGACG
>DASQJL010000081.1 GCA_035631035.1 Candidatus Binatia bacterium
GGCCGGCGAGGAGGCGGCGACGAGCGCGGCTGGGGCCGGCGTCCGCGGGAATATCGGGCGCATCTAGGCCCCCTGCTTCCGGCAGAGCTCCACCAGCACGCCGCCAAGCGATCCCGGATGGAGGAACGCGATCTGGGTTCCGTGGCTTCCCGCGCGCGGCGTGCGGTCGATCAGCGCGAGCCCCGCGGCCTCGGCGTCGCGAAGCGCGGCCTCCAGGTCGTCCACGAAGAAGGAGAGGTGATGGATCCCTTCGCCGCGCCGCTCGAGGTACTTCGCGACCACCGCGTCGGGTTCGGTCGGCTCGAGCAGCTCGATCACCGCGTCGCCGGCGCGCAGGAAGGCCAGGCGCAGTCCCAGGACCTCGATGGTCTCGGTGCTCTCGAGCTTGAAGCCAAGACCCTTCGTCCAGCGCTCGATCGCGGGCTCCAGCGAGCGCACGGCGATGCCGACGTGGGCGAGGCCCCGGATCATGCGCGCTCCGGTGTGGTCACCCGAGCGCTCCCGGGTGCGTCCAGAGAACGGCGATCAGCACGGCACCGATCACGATCCGATACCACCCGAACGGCGCCAGACCGCGCCGGGTGAGGTAGGCGAGGAAGCCGCTGATCGCGATCGCGGCCACGATGGCCGCCGTCGCGAGTCCGATCACCAGCGGCGCGGGCCCTCCCAGGGCGGGGCCCAGCAGCTCGTCATGGTGCTTCGCCAGGTCGAACAGGGTCGCCGCGCCCAGGGTGGGGAGCGCGAGCAGGAAGGAGAATTCGGCGGCCACGACCGGCGTGGCGCCGACGAGCAGCGCCGCGAGGATCGTGACCATGGCGCGCGACGTGCCCGGCCAGAGCGAGAGCACCTGCGCGAGGCCGATCACGAGCGCGCCCCAGAGAGGGATCTCGGTGACCACCGCCGCGATCGGCTCGCGCGCGCGATGGCGCAGCCGCTCCACGACGAGGATCGCGATCCCGCCGAGCAGCAGCGCGATCGCGACCGGGCGCGGGCCGAAGAGGTGCTCCTTGATCCACGAGTGCGTGAGCAGTCCGACCACGGCCGCCGGAAGGAACGCCACGATCAGCCGGATCAGGAGCGCGCGTCCGCCGGCGTTGTTCCGGAAGATCCCGGCCACGATCTCGCCGATCCTCGCGCGATAGAGCCACACCACGGCGAGCAAGGCACCCGCCTGGATCACGATCTCGAAGGCGTCCACGGCGCTGCCGGAAAGGCCCATGGCGTGGCCCGCGAGAATGAGGTGACCGGTGGAGGAGACGGGAAGGAATTCGGTGAGCCCCTCGACGATGCCAAGGATGGCGGCCTGGATCGGGGTCATGGACGTTCTCCGCGGGACGTCGCGCGCGCGGGGGCGGACTCGCGCGCCCGGGGGCGCTCAGCGCGACGGATCATAGGTCCGGTACACGCGGCGGAGCGCGTCGCTGATCTCGCCCAACGTGACCCCCGCCTTCACGGCGTCGATCACGGCGGGCATGAGGTTTCCCTCCCGGCGCGCGGTCTCTTCCACGCGCCCGGCCGCCTGGGCCGCGAGCGCCGCGTCGCGCTTCGCCTTGAACGCGCGCACGCGGGCCGCCTGCGCTTTTTCCAGCCCGGGATCGAGCAGGAACGAGGGCCGGCCCATGTCGTCACGGTCGCCGAAGCGGTTCACGCCGACGATGACCTGCTCGCCGCGGTCGATTTCCTTCTGGGTCTCGTAGGCGCTCTCTTCGATCTTCCGGGCCTGGTAGCCGCGCTCGATGCCGGTCACCGCGCCGCCCATCCCGTCGATCGTCTCGATCTCCGCGCGCGCCTCGCGCTCGATCCGGTCGGTCATGGCCTCGATCTCCGTAGCGCCGCCCACGGGATCCACGGTGGCGGCCACCCCGGACTCGTAGGCCAGGAGCTGCTGCGTGCGGAGCGCGACGGTCGCCGCCTCCTCGCTCGGGAGCGAGATCGCCTCGTCGAACGAGTTCGTGTGCAGCGACTGGCAGCCGCCGAGCACCGCGGCCAGCGCCTGGACCGCGACCCGCGCGATGTTGTTGTGAGGCTGCTGCGCGGTCAGCGTGGAGCCCGCCGTCTGCGCGTGGAAGCGGAGCTTGAGCGAATTCGGGTCGGCCGGGTGGAACCGCTCCTCCATGAGCCTCGCCCAGAGGCGGCGCGCCGCGCGGAACTTGGCGATCTCCTCCAGAAAATCGTTATGGGCGTTGAAGAAGAAGGAAACGCGCGGCGCGAACCGGTCCACCGGAAGTCCGCGGTCCACCGCGGCGGCGACGTAGGCGAGCCCGTTCGCCAGCGTGTAGGCCACCTCCTGCACCGCCGTCGAGCCCGCCTCGCGGATGTGGTAGCCGCTCACCGAGATCGTGTTCCACTGGGGCACCTCGTCGGCTCCGAACTCGAACAGGTCAGTCGCGATCTTGAGCGAGGCGGCGGGAGGATAGATGTAGGTGCCGCGCGCAATGTATTCCTTGAGCACGTCGTTCTGCACCGTGCCGGAGAGCTTCTCGCGCGCGACCCCGCGGCGGTCCGCCACGGCGACGACCAGCGCGAGCAGGATCATCGCCGTCGCGTTGATCGTCATGGAGAGGCTCACCCGGTCGAGCGGGATCTGGTCGAGGAGCCGCTCCATGTCCTCGAGCGTGGCGATCGCGACGCCGGTGCGCCCCACCTCGCCCGAGGCGCGGGGGTGGTCGGAGTCGTATCCCATCTGCGTGGGGAGATCGAACGCGACGGAGAGACCGGTCTGGCCGTGCGCAAGCAGGTAGCGGTAGCGCGCGTTCGAGGCATCGGCGTCTCCGAATCCCGCGTACTGGCGCATCGTCCAGAGCCGCGAGCGGTACATCAGCGGGTGGACGCCGCGCAGGAACGGAGCCTCGCCGGGGAGGCCCAGCGCGGGGGAAGCGCCCGGAGCCACGGGCTTCATCCCCTGGGGCGAATCGGGAGGACGGGGTCGCGCCATGTCAATCGCCACCGGGCGTCACCGCGAGCAGAAGCTGCCCGGACTCGACCGGCATTCCGGGCTTCACCTCGATGCGGGTGATGCGGCCGGAGAGCGGCGCGACGAAAGCGTTCTGCATCTTCATCGCCTCGACCACGACGAGCGGGCGCCCGGCGTCCACCACGTCGCCCACCTGCGCGAGAACCTCCACGACCAGGCCGGGCATCGGCGCGTGCAGCTCGCCTCGGGTCCGGTCGGCGCCGCCGCCGCGGCGGCCCAGCCTGGGCGCCCGCGCGTCGCGGGTGCGGAAGGCGTACTCGCGGCCATGGAGAGCCACGAGGACGTCGGGGCCCTCGCGGCGCACCGTGGCTTCGACCGGGCGCCCGTCCAGGAGCACCCGCATCGCGCCTCCAACCTGCCCCTCGACGTGCAGGCGGCGGCCGTCGAAGAGCGCCGCGTATCCGGCGCCGCTCGGCTCGATCACGATCAGCCGCTCCCGCCCGTCGCGCTCGACGATCACCTTCAACGCCGGCCTCCGTCGCGCGGCTCGGCCCGGAGGGCCGCTCCCGAGCGCCAACGGCTCTCGGTCGGCGCGTAGTAGGGCACTCGAGGCGTGGCCGCCTCGAGGTGCGCGAAGAGCGCGGCGAGCACCGCCGCCTGATCCTCCTCCGGCCCCGCGGGAGGAGGCTCGAGTCCGTGGAAATGGTGCGCCAGATAGGATGTGTCGTAGCTGCCATCGACGAACGCAGCCTGCTCCAGCAGCCAGAGGTGGAAGGGGAGCGTCGTCGGGATCCCCTCGATCCGGCATTCGGCCAGGGCGCGGCGCGCGCGCGCGACCGCCTCCTCGCGCGTGGCTCCCCCCACGATGATCTTCCCGATGAGCGGATCGTAGTGGAACGGAACGAGTCCACCCTCGCGCACGCCGAAATCCACGCGGATCCCCGGTCCCGAGGGAAGCTGCAGGCGCCGCACCGTCCCCGCCTGGGGGAGGAAGCCGGCCGAGGGGTCCTCGGCGTAAATCCGGAATTCGATCGCGGCGCCGCGCGGCCGCACCTGGTCCTGCGTGAGCGTGAGCCGCTCGCCGCGCGCGACCCGCACCTGCTCGCGCACCAGGTCCATCCCCAGCACCATCTCCGTGACCGGGTGCTCGACCTGCAGGCGCGCGTTCATCTCGAGGAAATAGAAGTTGCCGCGGGCGTCCATCAGGAATTCGGCCGTGCCCGCGTTCGTGTAGCCGCCGGCGCGCGCCGCGCGCACGCCCAGATCCCAGAGCTCCTGGCGCTTCTCCGGCGCGAGGGCCGGAGAGGGAGACTCCTCGACCACCTTCTGATGCCGCCGCTGGATGGAGCAGTCGCGCTCGCCCAGCGCGATCACCGAGCCGTGCGCGTCGCCGAACACCTGGACCTCGATGTGGCGCGGCTTCTCCAGCCAGCGCTCCAGGTAGAGGCGGTCGTCGCCGAAGGCGTTCCGCGCCTCGCCCTGGGTGAGCCGCACCGCGCTCTCGAACTCCTCGGGCCGGTTCACGCGGCGCATCCCCTTGCCGCCGCCGCCGGCGGCGGCCTTGAGCACGACGGGGTAGCCGATCGGCTCGGCCGCGCGGCGCAGCTCGACCGGATCGGCGATCGGGCCCTCCGTGCCGGGAAGGACCGGCACGCCTGCGCGGATGGCGAGCGCGCGGGCGCGCACCTTGTCCCCCATGGCGCGGACGGCCTCCGCGGCGGGACCGATCCAGACGAGCCCGGCCTGCGCCACCGCTTCCGCGAAGGCCGCCGACTCGGAGAGGAACCCGTAGCCGGGGTGGATGGCGTCGGCGCCGGCGCGCTTCGCCGCGCCGAGGACCGCCTCGACGTTCAGGTAGCTCTGCGACGCGGCGGCGGGGCCCAGGAGTAGCGCCTCGTCGGCGGCGTAGACGTGCGCCGCCTCGCGGTCGGCCTCGGAGAAGACCGCGACCGACGCGATCCCCATCTCGCGAAGCGTGCGGCAGACGCGGATCGCGATCTCGCCGCGGTTGGCGACGAGAACTTTGTGGATGGCGCGCACGGTCAGAGCGGGATGTTGCCGTGCTTCTTCGGCGGAAGCGACTGGCGCTTGTGCGCGAGCATGCGGAGGGCGCGGATCAGCCGCGGGCGCGTCTCCTGAGGCTCGATGACGTCGTCCAGGTAGCCGAGTCCCGCCGCGACGTAGGGATTCGCGAACTTGTCGTTGTATTCATTCACCAGCTCGGCCCGCTTCTTCGCGGCGTCCTTGGCGGAATCCAGCTCTCTCTTGTAAATAATATTCACCGCGCCGTCCGCGCCCATCACCGCCAGCTCGGCCTGCGGCCACGCGACGTTGTAGTCGCCGCGGATGTGCTTGGACGACATGACGTCGTAGGCGCCGCCGTAGGCCTTGCGCACGACGACGGTCAGCTTGGGCACCGTCGCCTCGCAGTAGGCGTAGAGCAGCTTCGCGCCGTGGCGGATGATGCCGCCCCACTCCTGCTCGGTGCCGGGGAGGAATCCGGGCACGTCCTCGAACGTGACGAGCGGGATGTTGAACGCGTCGCAGAAGCGGACGAAGCGCGCCGCCTTGGTCGAGGACTTGATGTCCAGCACGCCGGCGAGCATCGCGGGCTGGTTGCCGACGACGCCCACGGAGCGGCCGTCGAGCCGGGCGAAGCCGACGACGATGTTCGGAGCGAAATGCTCGTGCACCTCGAAGAAATCGCCGTCGTCCACCACCAGCCGCACGATCTCCTTGATGTCGTAGGGCTTGTTCGGCTCGGGCGGAACGATCTCGTTCAGGCGGCCCTCCATGCGGTCGGGCGGGTCGTTGGTGAGATGGCGCGGCGGATCGTCCACGTTGTTCTGCGGCAGGAAGGAGAGAAGGCGCCGGATGGCCGCGATGCAGGCCTCGTCGTCATCCACCGCGAAATGCGCCACGCCCGACTTGGTGTTGTGGGTCATCGCGCCGCCCAGGTCCTCGAACGTCACGTCCTCGTTGGTCACGGTCTTGATGACGTTGGGGCCGGTCACGAACATGTGGCTGGTTCCCTGGACCATGAAGACGAAGTCGGTGATGGCGGGGGAGTAGACGGCGCCGCCGGCGCACGGGCCGAGCACGGCGCTGATCTGCGGGATGACGCCCGAGGCGAGCGTGTTGCGCAGGAAGATCTCGGCGTAGCCGCCCAGCGACTGCACCCCTTCCTGGATGCGCGCCCCGCCGGAGTCGTTGAGGCCGATGATGGGCGCCCCGTTCTCCAGCGCCAGGTCCATCACGTTGGTGATCTTCTTCGCGTTCTCTTCCGAGAGGGTCCCGCCGAAGACGGTGAAATCCTGCGCGAAGACGAAGACCGGCCGGCCGTCCACCGTGCCGTAGCCGGAAACGACGCCGTCGCCCGGGATGCGGCGTTCGGCCATTCCGAAGTCGGTCGTGCGGTGCTCGACGAAGACCCCCGTCTCCTGGAAGGAGCTGGGGTCGAGGAGGAGGTCGATCCGCTCGCGCGCGGTGAGCCGTCCCTCGGCGTGGAGCTTGGCGATGCGCTCCTCGCCGCCCCCCTCGAGGACGGCCTGGCGGCGCCGGCGCAGCTCTTCGATGGGGGCGCGTCGGCTCAGGTTCGAAGCTCCGTAAGAGAATGCGGGAACGTCGCCAAACTCGTGGGAATCCTATCGGAAGCGCGCCCGGTGTACAATGCCGGGTCCGTTCCCAGGTGATGTCCCTCGGCCGCGAGTTCGGCGGCGCGCGGGACCGCGAGTCCCGAGAGGAGCCCGTATGACCCCGCGTCGATCCCGCCCCGAGCTGTCCGAACGCCGCCTCGACCGCATGAACTGGATGGAGATGGGGGAATGGGTCCCGCGCGAGATCGAGACGGCGCTGGTGCCGGTCGGGACGCTGGAGCCGCACGGCATCCTGAGCCTCGGGACGGACAACGAGATTCCGGCCCGGCTGTCGGAAGCGGTCGCGGAGCGGCTGAACGCGCTGGTGGCGCCGACGATTCCCTACGGAGTAACCGCGCACCTGGGCGCTCTGCCCGGGGGGACGCACATTCCGGCCCCGGCGTTCACCGGCTACGCGGAGGCGGTGCTGACGGCGCTGACCCATCAGGGCTTTCGGAATCTGGTCGTGATGAATGGGCACGGCGGGAATACCGAGGCGCTGAAGGAGGCTTCGCGGCGCGTTCATGAAGAGACCGGCGCGTTCGTCGCGATCTTCAACTGGTGGACCGATTGCTATCCGCTGAGCGAGGAGATGCTCGGCGTCCCCGGCGGCCACGCCGGCGCCGACGAGACCGCGGCGATGCTCGCGATCGCGCCCGAGCAGGTGTTCCCGGACCGCTGGGACCCCTCGCTGGCGTTCGAGCACCGCAATTCCCTGGTGGCCTTTCCCGAGCCGGGATCGCTGATCTACTACGGCGGCAAGCGAAGCGATCCCGTGCTGAACGCGAAGAAGGCGCGCGACTACTGGACCAAGGTCGTGGAGCACGTGGGCGAGGTGCTCGAGGACCTGGTGATGCGGTGGGAGCGGGAAGGCTATCCCGCGCCGCGCGGGCGGCGCGGAGCATCCAGCGGAGACGCAGCGCCGAGCGCCGCGAACGGTCATGGCGGCAGCGCGCCGAGGCGGCGGAGGAAGTAGCGAACGCTTCAAAAAGGCGCGTCCGTATGCGATAATCAGGGGGTACCCGGCAGGATCCGCAGCATCCCTCTGGAGCCGTCATGCGCCGCCGCGCCTTGCTCCGCCTCGTTCCTGTCGCCCTGGTTCTCCTGTGGCCGCTCGCAGTTCCTTCCACGACGATCGCCGCGCCGCAAGCCCGTGCCGGGGACGCGATTGATCCTTCCGCATCCGCGGCCTTACGCGCCCTGGCCGTGAGCGCTCCCGACCCCGGGCCCACGGACGGCCGTCTCCTGCTCCGCTTCCAGAACGGCTCGGCACTGGACCATTTCGGCGGCGCGGCCGCGAATGCCGGCGACGTCAATGGCGATGGCAGGGCCGATCTCGCCGTCGGAGCCGCCGGGCGCGCCGGTCCCGGCGACGGCATTCCCGCCGGCTCGGTGTACCTCTACTGGGGAGGGCCCCAAGGCAACAATGTTCCCGAGATCACGCTCCACGGAACCCAGAGCGGAGAAGGGTTCGGTTCCTCGATCGCATCGACCTTCCACGGCGGATCCGGGCTCCTGCTGGTCGGGGCTCGCTTCGGCGGTCTTCAGCAGAGAGGCCGCGTGTACCTGTATTCCGGTTACGAGCTGATCGGCGGCCTGTCGCTGGGAGTGATCGGCGCGCCTCTGTCCGACAGGGGGTTCGGCGCTTCCGTGGCTGCCCTTGGCGACGTGAACGGCGGCGGAGGCGAGGACTTCATCGTCGGCGCGCCCGGACTGGACGGAGACGGCCAGAACCGCGGGCACGCCTACATCTACTCCGGAGGGCTCAAGCCGATTCTCACGCTTATCGGGTCCGGGCCGAACGACCATTTCGGAGCGGCCGTGGCCTCGGCCGGGGATTTCAACGGGGATGGCTTTCCCGATTTCATCGTCGGCGAGACCGTCGGGGGGAGCGCCGGCCGCGCTTCGCTGTACTACGGAGGCCCCGGCGTCGACGCCGTCCCCGACCAGATCTTCCAGGGCGAGGCGGCGGGAGATCACTTTGGCGCCGCGATCAGTTCGATGGGCGACCTGAACGGGGATGGATACGACGACCTGGCGATCGCGGCCCCGTTCAACGATGCCGCGGGCCAGGACGCCGGACGCGTGTACGTCTTCTTCGGGGGCCCCGCGGCCGACGCCCTCGCCGATCTCGTGCTGACGGGGGAGCGTCCCGGCGACAACTTCGGACAGTCGGTCGCCGCGGCGGGCGACATGAACTCCGATGGCCATGCCGACTTCGTCGTCGGCGCTCCGGTCGCGGCGGTCGGGGACCTCATCGCCGGGCCGGGGAGCGCCTACGTGTATTTCGGCGGTCCCTTGCTGGACGACACACCCGACCTCGTCCTGAACGGAGAGACGAACGGAGATCACTTCGGCGCCGCGGTGGCCATGGCAGGGGACTTCAACGATGACGGCGGCGCCGACCTGCTCGTGGGCGCTCCCTCGAACGATTTCGCAGGAACGGAAGCGGGAAGAAGCTACCTCTTCACGACGTGGAGCCACCCGCCGGCCGTGCGGGCGCCGTCCACCGTTGTCGCGGGGACCCGCCTGTTCCTCGATCTCTCGGTGTCGGTCGTCGACGCCGAGGGAGACCCGATCGCCTCGCTCACGGCGGGACCGATTCCGGCGGGAGCCACGTTCACGGTGAGCCCGGGGAACCGGTCCGGCTCCCTCCAGTGGACTCCCACGGACCTTCAGGTCGGGACCTACGACGTGACGTTCACGGCTGCCAACCTCGAGTCCGGGTCCGCGACGACGCGGATTCAGGTCGTGTTCCACAACAGCCCGCCGGCCCTCAATCCGTTCGCCGCGATGACGGCGTTCGAAGGGTCGGTCACCGAACAGACGCTTTCGGGCTTCGACCAGGACGGGGATCCGCTCGCGTTTCAGTTGGTCGGCGCCCCGACGTTCGCGGCTCTTGCCCCGCTCGATCCCTTCCGCGCTCTGGTGCGTCTCGCTCCGGATTACGGGGACGCGGGAGCCTACGTCGCGACGGTGCGGATCGAGGACGGACACGGGGGAACGGCGTCGGCTCCGCTCTCCATCGCGGTCGAGCACGTGAATCGCGGGCCGGTGCTGTCGGCGCCGGCCGGCGTGTCGGGGCCGGAGGGCGGCGCGATCGTCGTCGCGGTCCAGGCGAGCGACCCCGACGGCGATCCCGTGACCTTGGGGGCGGTGAACCAGCCCCCCGGATCGCTCTTTGTCGACCACGGAGATAACAGCGGCACCTTCTCCTGGACGCCGGGTTACGAGCAGGCAGGCACGTATCAGGTGACGTTCACCGCGCGCGACGAGCTGGGCGCCCTCGGCGCGCCATGGGATCTCACCATCGACGTCGAGAACAGGAACCGCGGGCCGGCCGCCGTCGCGGGAGGACCCTACGCGGGCGTGATCAACGTGCCGATCGTCTTCGACGCGACGGGGTCTTCGGATCCGGACGGATCGGCGCTGACGTACCAGTGGGATTTCGGCGATCTCGCGAGCGGGACGGGAGCGACGCCGTCCCACGCCTATGCCGCCGGAGGGACTTTTGCGGTCGGCCTCACCGTGAGCGACGGCGACCTGTCGGGGCAAGCGATCACGTCCGCGGCGGTCCAGGATATCTTTGCGGCTCGCGCATTCGTCGAGCCGCCCAATCGCACCATCCGTCTCGGATCGGCCAAGGCCACGTGGTGCGCGGAAGTCGAGCCGGCGGGAAACTCCTTTCTCATGAACGCGGTCCTTCCATCCGCGGTCGTCATGCGCTACGGCGGCGGTCAGATCGCCGGGATCGCTGAACGCGTGGGCGTCGGCGCGGACCTCGACGCAAACGGCGTCGCCGAGATGACGATCTGCTTCTCCAAGGCGGACCTCCGCGCCTTGCTCACGGGACTTCCCAAGGGAATCACCACGGTCCCGGTGACCCTGGAGGGAAGCCTTTCGACCGGCGGGAAGTTCCGAGCTCCACTCTCCGTCGACGTCGCGAGCTCGGGAGGCTCCCTGGCCGCCTCGTTGTCGCCCAATCCCCTCAACCCCTCGGGCATGCTCACCTTCTCGACATCGCGACGGGGACGGGTTCGCGTCGCGGTCTTCGATCTCCGCGGCCGGCTCGTTCGAACGCTCCTGCCGGCGCAGGAACTTGACCCCGGATACCATGACGTCCCGCTGGACGGCCGCGGCGGTCGCGGTGCGTCCCTGTCCTCTGGCGCCTATTTCTACCGGATCGAAGCCGCCGACGGCGTGGCGACCGGGCGTTTCGTCATCCTGAAATAGCGTCCCTCGATCGGCCGAGCGGAGCCGGCCCGATCCGTTGTACGATCGGACCATGGCCGACCTGATCCTCGACGACGACCAGATGTGCTTCTGCTGCGGGCCGAAGAACCCGATCGGCCTGAAGCTGGCGTTCGAGAATCTCGCCGACGGGCGCACCCGGACCGTGTGGCGGCCGCGCCAGGAGCACCAGGGGTTCAAGGACATCGTGCACGGTGGCCTCGTCGCCACGGTTCTCGACGAGGTCATGATCCGGATGCTGGTTCACCGGGGTGTCGGCGCGGTCACGGGCACGATGGAGACGAAGCTGTTGAAGCCGCTGCGCGCAGGCCGCGACTATCGGTTCGAGGCGTGGCTGGTGAAGGACCGCGGCCGGGCGCTGCTCACCGAAGCGGAGGCGTTCGACGTCGAATCGGGCGAGCGGGTCGCGTCGGGGAAGGCGACGTGTGTGCGGGTGTGATGCGGGTCTGGCTTTCAGGATTAACCTATAAATTAATGTCATGAGCGACCACGCCGCGACTGCCGGTATTTCGATTCGCGATTACCGCGGGGAGGACGAGGCCGCTCTCTTCGGCATTCACGACCGCTCGCGTCCCGACGAGCTGGTGGGCTCCTGCGATCCGCGCGGATTCATCCCTCTCGCGGAGGACTTTCGCTCGCTGGAGGACTTTCGGATGTCGCGGAAGTGGGTCGCGGCCGACGGAGACCGCCCGGTCGGCTTCGCGGGCGTGCGCGACAACTATATCTCCTGGCTGTACATCGAGCCGGAGTATTACCGCCGCGGCATCGGCCGGAGACTGCTCCGCGCCGCGATGGATGCGGCGGGGCCCGATGCCTGGACGATCGCGCTGGAACGGAACGATCGCGCGCGGAAGCTCTACGAGAGCGAGGGTTTCGTGCCGGCGATGACGTTCGACGGCGAGAACAATGGATATCCATGCCGCTGCGTGAAGCTGATGCTCCGTCCGCCGAAGAAGAGATGAGCCCGAGGCCGGACAGCCCGGCCGCCGAAGCAGGAGTGGGCCAGGGGCCGGACGGGCTTGTGATCCGCGATTACGGCTCGAGCGAGTCGATCTCCGAGATGACGTCGCTCCTTCGTGACGCCTACGCCCATCTGGCCCGGCAGGGCCTGCGGTACCTCGCCACCCACCAAGACGACGCCATGACGGCCCGGCGCCTGGGACGGGGCTTTCCTCTGGTGGTCTATCTCGAGGGCCGCCTGGTCGGGACCGCCACGCTCTATCCACCGAGATACGACTCGCCCGTACCGTGGTACCGCCGTCCGGAAGTCTTCTACTTCGGCCAGTTCGGGGTCCGGCCCGAGCTTCAGCGGCGGGGAATCGGCGTGCGCATTCTCCGCGCGCTGGAAGATCGCGCGCGGGCGCGAGGCGCCACGGAGCTAGGGTGCGACACGGCCGTCCAGGCGGAGCATCTCCGCTCGTGGTACGCGCGCGAGGGCTTTCGTGTCGTGGGCGAGACGCAGTGGGCGGTGACGAATTTTCGCAGCGTGGTGTTGTCGAAGACGATTTCGCCGGGTTGAGTCGGCCTGCCGCTGCTCGGCTTCGGAATTTCGCACGGTGCGAGCCGCGAGCTGCTTCTCGGTCCAGCGCATGCAATGTCGCGCGCGCTTCGCGAATGGACCCAGTTCGCGCGTGCATTTTGTAAAGAATCCTATGGACATGATTTGAGAGCTGCGCGGTGGCTGCGTGCGCGCCGCACGCAGAAGTGACCGTATACGGCCCAGCAAAGCTGCTGGATGGGCGATCGTCGCGTGTGAGATCCACGGCTGCTTCGCTTCCCCTTATCTCTCCTGCGGCCCTGAGAACGCTTCAGAATTCCTCGTGTTTCAATAGAGAGCCCCGACGAACCGGACCGATCGGTCCTATCGCGTGACCTGCCACCGCGAAAGGAGCTCTCATGCACGAGTACGCGCTGACCCACCTGAGCGACGCCGTTCTGCTTCGCGACCTTGCCCGCATCGTGCGGGACGAGCATTTGGCCTTAGCGAAACTTCTGTCCCATCTGGCCGAGGTGGACGCAAGGCGTCTCTACGTGCCTGCCGGCCGTCCATCGATGTTCGCCTACTGCGTCGAGGAGCTGCATTTCTCCGAAGACACCGCGTACAAGCGAATTCGAGCCGCCCGTGCAGGTCGCCAATTTCCGGAGATCTTCATCGCCATTGCCGAAGGACGGATCCATCTGGCTGCCGTCTTCTTGCTGGCTCCGCATCTGACCGCGGAGAATGTGCGCGGGTTGGTCGATGCCGCGACTCATCGGACCAAGGCCGAGGTCGAGGCGCTCGTGGCGAGTACGTTTTCCTCCGGCCAACCGGCATGGCAGCCCTCCGCGGTGATCCGCGCGTTGCCGCAACTCGCCCCGGGGCGAGTCGTGAGCGCGCTCGCCCCGGGGCGAGTCGTGAGCGCACTCGGGGGTCTGCTCGGCTCGTTGGGGCAGGGTATCGCCGTCCAGGAACAGAAATCCGATCGCAGCGGTTCGGACATGATGCCCGACTCAAGTCCTCCGACGCCTCCAGTTTCCACGAGTAAGACCCCGTTCCAGACCGAACTCGCCCCGGGGCGAGTTGAGAATCCGGCCGCGAGGCCCGAGCCTGAGTGGTACTCGGTTCAGCTCACGATCCCGAAGACGACGCACGACAAGATCATGCGCCTGCAGGCGCTCCTCAGCCATTCGATGCCATCCGGCGACATCGTTCAGGTGCTCGAGCGTGCCGTTGAGATCGCACTGGTCCAGGTCGAGAGGCGGAAGATCGGATCCCATCGCTCGCGAGCGGATTCACCTGCCCCGAAGCCGGCTCAGAACCTGCGCGGCGGATCTGGTGCTCGCCCAGCCAAGCGCTCCACCAGCCAGGGCGGAGGTGGGTGCTCCACGAAGAGTGCCAGAGAACAGGTGTCGGTCGTGCGCAGGGCAGCGCCGCGGCGCTACATCCCGGCGCATGTCCGGCGGGCCGTCTGGGAACGGGATCAAGGCCAGTGCACGTTCGTGACCCACGCGGGGCATCGCTGCTCGGCGCGCCGGTTCCTCGAATTCGATCATGTCGAGCCTGTGGCCCGAGGCGGGAAGGCCACGGTCAACGGGTTGCGACTTCGTTGTCGCGCCCACAATCAATATGAGGCGGAGCGGATCTTTGGAGCCGAGTTCATGAAGCATAAGCGAGAGATGGCGCGGGTGGCGCGGACGTCAGCCGATCGGCAGAACACGGCGAACGAGCGACCCGATGTCGTGCGAGAGCCCGACTGTATGTGGGAGGGCAGGAGCGACAGCCGCGGATGCATGAACTCGCCCCGGGGCGAGTTGCCTGCGCAGGCGCTGGCAGGCGGTACGAAGCTGCGCGATTTCCGAAATCACCGGCCGGATACGCGCAGGGGCGGGAGTCCCGGCCCATCGGGACATTCGCTACCGTTCAAGGAGGCTAGTTGGCGTGCGGTGCGGTGAGACTGGCCCGGGCCGGGGCTTCCTTCACGTACCTCGCGAACCAGGTCATCATCTCCCAGAGCGTTTCCTCGATCGATTCCCTGGCTTCGTAGGTGTGCGATTCCAGCGGGAGCATCACGAGGCGCGCGGTGCCGCCGGTGCCGACCACGGCGCGATAGAGCAGGTCCGACTGCAGCGGCACGGTGCCGGGGTTGGCGTCGTCCTCGCCGTGGATGATCAGGATCGGTTCGCGGATCTTGTCGGCGTGAAGCTCGGGCGACAGCCGGATGTACGATTCCGGCGCCTGGAAATAGGTGCGGCGCTCGGATTGGAAGCCGAACGGCCGCAGCGTGTGGTTGTAGGCGCCGCTCCGCGCGATTCCGGCGCGAAACAGATCCGAGTGCGCGAGCAGGTTGGCGGTCATGAAGGCGCCATGGCTGTGGCCGGCGACCCCGACGCGATCGCGATCGGTCACTCCCAGCTCCACCGCCTTGTCGATCGCGGCTTTCGCGTTGGCGACGAGCTGGTCCAGGTACACGTTGTACACGCTGTCGGGGGGCCCGATCACCGGCATCGCCACGTTGTCCAGCACGGCATAGCCGTCGAGCGTGAAAAAGAGCGGCGAGGCGCCTGAAATCTGCGTGAAGCGCCGGTCGGAGCCGCTCACCTGGCCCGCCGTGCCCTCGTCGGAATACTCCAGGGGATAGGCCCAGAAAACGGTGGGGAGACGGGTCCCCTGGCGGTAGCCGGGCGGGAGATACAACGTGAACGAGAGCGGCGTGCCGTCGGAGCGCTTATAGGTCACGATGCGCTTCGTGATGCCGCGAAGCTCGGGCGTTGGGTCCAGGAAATGTGTCACCGGGGCCAGAGTTGAGGTCCACGTCGCCTCTCCGGCTCCAGTCGGAGCCGCGCCGGCCGCGGTCGAAGCTGCGCCGGATGTCCTGAAAGCAGCACCTGCCGCGGTCGCGCCCGCGCCGACCACCGGGGCCTCCAGGGTGCGGACGAACGTGTTCGGCGGGTCCTTCGGGCTCTCGCGCCGCGTGAGAAACCGCGACCGCCCCTGACCGGCCCAGCCCAGGAACGATTCGTAGACGTCCTTGTCGCAGCGGAAGAGCCGCTCGG